>JAESUI010000191.1 GCA_016763135.1 Flavobacteriales bacterium | reverse complement strand
CTAAAAAAGAAGTTGTTGATATGAGTATTGCTATGGCAATATTAGCAGGAACATCTTTGCCAGCAACCATAATTGGAAATTTCTTTATAAAATTTAATAAACCAGCAGTACCAACCAAGTTGTTTAAATCTGAAGAAAAGGCTTTGGCTTGGTTAGAAACACATCGATAATTGATGCTTGTAGAAGAAAAAATAGAAACGGAAACTGTTATTTTCTTTTATGAAGATGATATTCTAAATATCAACTTTAAGGAGGATGCCGATGTTAAGCTGGAAAATGCAAAAGAGAACTTAAAGGCAAGAAAAGCATTTCAGAAAGAAGAAAAAGTAAAGGTATTATCTGATGTTTCTAACGTTTGGAATATATCTAAAGATGCTCGAGCTTTTTTTGCAACTAAACAAGTAACAGATTTGAATATTGCGATGGCTATGATTGCTAAATCTTTTTCGAGTAAGATATTAGCTAATTTTTTTATGAAATTTAATAAACCAGCTACACCAACAAAAATGTTTAATTCTAAAGAGAAAGCTCTTGCATGGTTATCTCAATTTGATTGAATTAACAATTTCTATGTGAATAACTTATATGAATTTAAGTAATTGTACTGATTTGTTGAATTAGATTTAATGGTAGATTTGAGTTAAACAAATTTCCTATTATTATGAAAGCATTATACACTAAGGTTAAGAAAGTAGAAAGTTTTTTAAATAATTATATGGCATTTTTCTTTGCCAATGGTAACAAGCAACACCGAATAAATAGTTATACTATAGAGGATTAAAAAAAAGCGATAAACTAATTTATCGCTTTTTTATTTTTAAAGGATTTCCATTTCAACCCTTCTATTTTTTTGTCTTCCTTCTTTCTTTTTATTGTCAGCTATTGGTTTAGTTTCCCCAAACCATTCTACATCAATTCTTTCTTTATACACATCATTTAGGATTAAGAAATTAGCAACAGCTTTAGAACGTTTTTTAGATAATCTCATATTACTGCTGGCTCTACCTTGGCTATCAGTATGCCCCGAAACTTTAATTCTCCATTCTAGTTTTTTCATTAATAGTTTCGCTAAATCCTCTAAAGAAGCATAAGAGCTTTGTTTAATGATTGCTTTACCCGTTTCAAACTCAAGATTATCAAAAGCTGCTTTTAATATTTCCTCTTCTTCTTCCATAAGTTCAATTTCTACTGGAACAGGAGGAAGGTATTCGTAGTAATAATAACCTTTATCATTTCTTAATGCAGTAACGGTATCGTTGCCTAAAATAATTCTGATAAACTCACTATTATCATCTTCACCAAGCATAAAGAGTTGGCTTTGATCTGATCTAAGGTTTTCGAATCGATAATATTTTTCATCACTAAACATGGTGTCGGTTTCTAAAATCATTCCGAGCGAATCAATTGTATGGAGTAATTTATATGGACAACCATTATTTTCAATTGGACCAGGGATGGTTGGGCAATCATCTTCTTTATCCATTATTCCATCACCATCAGTATCTGGACAACCATTAAATTCAGGAATCCCTGGTGTGTCAGGACAATCATCATCCTTATCAATAATATCATCACCATCTCTATCAGGGCAGCCATTAAATTTAACCAACCCAGAATCAGTTACACAACTGTCATTTTGATCTAAAATACCATCATTATCAACATCAGAACAACCTCTTAAAGCCCATGTTCCAGGAATATCGATACATTGATCTAATTTATCTGAAACCTTATCCTTATCTCTATCCTTAGGTGCTTTGAATAAAATTGGAGCTCTTAATGTTACAAAAACATCTACACCTCTTATATTCATATCTCTTCCGGGCGCAAAAAGAGGTTTTATATCACCTGTTCCAATACTTAGGTAGCCTCCCAACCTAAAAGCTAAGCCAGTTCTAAATCCTGCAATTTTATTGTAAGAGAGGGGTAAAGAAACGCCCCACCTTCTATGGTCGAACCGTGGTGTTAATGCAAAACTTGTTGGGTATTTAACGGTATTTACATCATTACCAAATTTCATATTAAGGCGTGTATAAAAATTAGCATAGAAGTTTTTAAATATATGATAATCAACATCAAAATTAATATGAGTTGGTAGGTTCATATAAAACTCTTTATCATCATTATTGTCAAATTTAACCCAACCTGAATCTGCAAAATTTTGAAGAGTAGAATCTAATGAACGAAAGCCTTGAGTATTGTCGAACTTTTGTAAATCAAAAACACCAACATTGATATTAAAGTTATTACTTGAACCACCTTTGTCGTAACGCATACCTCCAATATCATTAATGGCTAATCCAACTTTTAATTTGTATTTATTTTGATCTCTCATCCATAAATCCGTTTCGCCATCCATATCATATTTGTACTTTTTCCAATTGGGTCTCCATTCGTAAATAATACCAACATCAATACCTAAACCAAGGTTAGATGCAAAGTCAGTTACGCTAGAACCACTAAATTTTTCAGCATCACCTAAATTCTCATTGGGTTCAATAAAACCTCCAAAATTTTCAGAATACCCATAATCAAAATTCCCAGAAATAGAATTAGAAGTAGTATCGTTTTTAATGCTAAAATTTAAATCTGAAGAATGTAAATACCCAGAAGCAACACCTTGTAAAAATTTTAATTTACCACCAATTTTAAAAAAGTTTTCATTTTTATCTGATAAAACTTGTGCATAGCTCAAGTTATATTCTATCCATGAATTCATAGTGAGGTTAAAATCTTCGTCAGCAATATTTATATCAAATACATTTGGGAATTCAAAATCATTGGTTGCTAATCTTATTAGCTCAGGAGAGACATCATCCATATTTAAAATACTTCGACTTCTTATTTGAAAACCAATGGCTCTTTTTCTGTCAATGGTAATCATGAAATTAAGAACATCGAACTCAGCACTTAAGAAAGCTGCTCTTTCTACATTTCCATTATCTATTTCAAATAACTGACCTAAACCTCTTGCTTTAAAAGATGCTGTAGAATCTGCAGAAACCAATTTTTCTAAATCACCATTATTCATCCATGCATCTGAATCTGGATATTTGCTATTGAAAGACTTTATCCACCAATTTGGCATTTTACTAGTATTGAACTGCATGTGATTGTTAAAGCCACCTACATAACCACCAAAAAGAAGTAAGTCAAATTTTAAGCGGTTATCAGCTATCGATGCAGGATTCAAATCTGAGCCCATAATACCCGAATAATTGCTTTGCCTTAGACCAAGAAATTCTTGAGAAAAGACTGTAACAGTCATTGTTAAGGTGACTAAGATAGTTAGTAAAATTTTTTTCATAAAGGGGTATAAATTCAAATCAAAATTAATACGAATATACTAATGTATTAGTTGCATATGAAATGTGATATTCTGTATCTCGATTGGAAAGCTAATTAATTCCTTTTCCAGAAATAAGGCGTAAACAAAATAGCAATGGTAAAGAGTTCTAACCTGCCTAAAAGCATTAAGAATGCCAAGACCCATTTTGCTGCATCGGGTAAATTATAAAAATTTCCAGAAGGTCCAAGTTTTCCAATTCCAGGCCCTACATTACCAAGAGACGTTGCAACGGCACTTATTGCTTCCATAAAATCTACTCCAAGGAAAGCCATTACGATTGAGCCTAAAACAAACATAAAGAGGTAGAAGAAAACAAATGCCAATAAATTGTAGATGATTTTTGAAGATACAACATGCCCGTTAAGATTTACTGGAACAATTGCATTTGGATGAAGTTTTCTTTTAAATTCTAAGAAACCATTTTTCATTAACAGTACAATACGAACTATTTTCATTCCACCACTGGTAGAACCCGCACTTGCACCAGTAAAAAGTAGTAAAAAGAAAATGAAGGTAATAAAAGGCCCCCAAGTAGTAAAATCGGTTGTGGCGTAACCAGTAGTTGTTAAGATGCTTACTACTTGAAACAAAACACTTCTAAATGATTCTTCAAAATTAGTATTGTAAATAAAAGGAATGATTACAGCGCAAAGAGTAATTATAGCCGCAACGTACCATTTAAATTCATCATTTTCCCAGAATTTTTTGAACTTAAATTTAAAACCAAAGTAGAGTAAGGTAAAGTTGGTTCCTGCAATAAACATAAAGAAAATAATGATATAATGAATTGCTGGTGAGTCAAAATAAGCAATACTCTCCTGTTTTGTAGAGAACCCACCAGTTGACATGGTTGTAAGAGAATGGTTAATGGCATCATAAAAATCCATTCCTGCAAACATTAATAAAATGCATTGTAAAACAGTTAATGAAAAATAGATGAACCACAACCGTTTAGCTGTTTCTTTAATTCGTGGGTGTATTTTATCTTTAGTTGGCCCTGGAGATTCTGAAGCGAATAGTTCCATTCCTCCAACACCTAAAAGAGGTAAAATAGCAATGGTTAATACAATGATTCCCATACCACCTATCCATTGGGTCATGCTTCTCCAAAATAGTATCCCTTTTGGTAAACTTTCTATATCGTTTAAAATGGAAGCGCCTGTGGTAGTTAATCCTGAAATAGTTTCAAAATAAGCATTGGTGTAATCTGGAATTGCGCCAGAAATTACATAAGGTAATGTTCCAACAAGCGTCATAGATATCCATCCTAACGCAACAATCAAATAACCTTCTCGTTTTTTTATTTCATCATTTTTATGATGACGTGTAGAAAATTTAAGGGCTAACCCCACCAATAAAGTAATGGCTGATGATAATATTAATGCATTTAAATCACCACTTTTATAGTAAAGTGAAATAGGAATAGAGAGCGACATTAAAGCCCCAGAAATTATTATTAAACTGCCGACAACATTAGTAACAACTTTAATATTAATTAAACTCCTTGGCATTTTCTTATTGGAAAAACTTCTCTATTTCGTGTATAGAATCAGTGTGAGTAAACACGATCACTTTATCTCCTTCCTGCATTTGAAACCCTCCAAATGGAATAAAACCTTCATTATCTCTAATTACACCAGCAATATTTGTTGCTTCAGGTATTTTTAATTCTCTTATTGGTTTAGAAGTAATTTTTGTTCCTGCTTTTACATTAAATTCAATGATCTCTCCATCAACACCATGTAAATTGGCAATTTCTTCAACTTCTCCTTTTCTAATAAATTTAAAAATATTGCTTGCAGCAATCATTTTTTTATTGATTAAGGTATCAATACCAATATTATGTGAAAGGTTAATGTAATCTATGTTTTCTACACCTGCAATGGTTTTTTTAACACCATGAGATTTTGCTACCAGTGAAGATATGATGTTGGTTTCAGAATTTCCTGTAACAGAAATAAAAGCATCCATATCTTCGATATTTTCTTCCTCTAAAGCTTGTACATCTGTTCCGTCAGTATTAATAACTAACGTTTTCTTTAATTTTTCAGCAATTTGCTCTGCTTTCTTTTTGTCCTTTTCAATGAGGATTACCTTATATTTTTTTTCTAATAATTCTGCAGTCAGCACTCCAATTCTACTTCCACCTAAAATCATTATGTTTTTAATCTCATAACATTCCTGCCCGCAAATTTTAGTAATTTGATCGATACTTTCTGGCGTTGAAATAAAATAGACAATGTCATTTTCAAGTAAAGTAGTATTACCCTGTACCATTATTGTTTCATCATTTCTTAATAAAGCAATGGGTTTAAAAGAACGGTTTGGATTTAAGTGTTTGGTTTCTACTATTGATTTATCTTTTAGAGGAGAAGTTGCAGAAATGGTAATTCCAAAAACGGTTAATTTCCCTCCTTCAAATTCGTAATCGTTGGTAAAAGCTGATTGTCCGATTAGTCGTTGTATCTCTTTAGATGCTAACTCTACTGGAGAAATGATGCTGTCTACTCCTAAATCGCTATAAAGTTCACGCATTTCGGTACCAATACCTTCATAATTACTAATTCTAGCAATGGTTCTTTTGGCACCTAGCTTTTTGCCATTAATACAAACTAATAAATTGGTTTCTTCAGATGAAGTTGCTGCGATTAATAAATCACAATTGTCAACTTTAACTTCTTTAAGAACATTAATGTCTTTCGCATTTCCTTTTACTCCGTAAACATCAATGTGTGATTGAACGTAGTTTAATCTATCCTCATTATCATCTATAATATAGATGTTTTGAGCTTCGTTAGACATCATTTTTGCCAAGTGAAATCCTACTTCTCCGGCTCCAGCAATTACAATTCTCATTTTTTTGCTTAACTAATTATAAGGCAAATGTAATCAACAATTATTCTATTCTTTAAAAATTTTCACAACAGTTTCGCCATTCGATTTTTTATACCCTCTGTACATTCCTTTGGTATTAAATGGCATAGCGATGTTTCCAGCTGCATCCATTGCTATTAGTCCACCAGACCCTCCAAAATCAACCATCTTTTCGCTTATTATGTAGTTAGCAGCATCTTGTAAACTCATTTCTTTGTACTCCATTAATGCAGAAACATCATAAGCAACTACTTTACGAATAAAATATTCGCCATGTCCAGTACAAGAGACTCCGCAAGTTTTATTATTAGCATATGTTCCTGCTCCAATAATTGGAGAATCACCAACTCTACCGTATTTTTTGTTGGTCATACCACCAGTTGAGGTAGCAGCAGTAATGTTGCCATTTTTATCGAGGGCAACAGCTCCAACAGTGCCAAACTTGCTGTCTTTTAATGTTTCTGGGTCAATGAGGTAACCTTCATCATCTTCAATGTGGTCAAGTTGAGTTTCTTCTGATTCTTTTATTTTTTGAAGTTGATTGTACCTATTTTGATTAAAGAAGTAACTGGAGTCTTCTATCTCTAATCCATTTTTTTTAGCAAATTCATCAGCCCCAGCACCTGTAAGCATTACATGTTGCGATTTCTCCATGACCAAACGAGCAGCAGTAATAGGATTTTTAACTGTGCTAACTCCACCTACTGCTCCGGCATTCAATTCTTTTCCTTCCATTATAGAAGCATCCATTTCGTTGGTTCCAGCATTGGTAAAAACAGCACCTTTTCCAGCATTAAATAAAGGAGAGTCTTCCATTATTTTAATGGCAGTTTCTACCGCATCGGTTGAAGATCCTCCGTTTTCTAATACTTCATAACCAGCGTTTAAGGCTTCGGTTAATTTGTCTCTGTATGCTATTTCTTTTTCATCAGAAAGGTTCTTTTTTAGGATGGTTCCAGCACCTCCGTGAATTACAATGGCAAAATTTTGTGGCATAATTGTATCGTTTTGAGAAAAGAGTTGAACACTTAAAGCTGTAAAAAATAATAGTGTTAGAAGTTTCTTCATGGTTAAAAAGATTCTATTAATTTTGTCTTGTGAGTAAGCTTAAATTTCTTCTAAATTATGCAAAATATCGTTTCAATTCTGATAACGAGCACGGTATTCATTCGCCATTTATTTTCGATTTATACAATGATGTAATTTGTGATGAGAACCCTTTTTATGTGTATGAAGACATAGAATCGATAAGAGCAAAGTTGTTGCTAACCGAACTAGAGATTACTATAGAAGACCATGGAGCAGGTTCTAAAGTGAATAAATCGAATACTAGAAAGTTAAAAGACATTACTAAAAATACTGTAAAAGCTCCAAAGTACGGACAGCTTTTATTTAGATTGATAAACAGATTAAAACCAACAACCATATTAGAGTTAGGTACTTCTTTAGGAATTAGCACCTTGTACTTGGCTGCACCAAGCAAAAAGATAAAGGTAATAACTGTTGAAGGTTGTCCGAATACAGCTAAAGTGGCTCAAATTAATTTTGATAAAATAGGTTTTGATAACATTGAGTTGGTAAACGATACGTTTGACCATTTTTTACCCAGCTATTTAGCCAAAGTAGCTTCTTTAGATCTTGTATTCTTTGATGGGAATCATCAAAAGGATGCGACCATCAATTACTTTAATTTATGTGTGGAGAAAATACATAACGATACTGTTTTTATTTTTGATGACATCCATTGGAGTGAAGGGATGACTGAAGCTTGGGAAGTAATTAAAAAACATCCCAAAGTAAGTTCTACTATAGATTTATACTTTATGGGAATTGTGTTTTTTAACCCCGATTTAAGTAAAGAAGACTTTGTGTTGAAGTTTTAGTTTTGTTTGGCAAAGCCAAATTTTGTCTTGAAGAAACATTTTGAGCTTGAGCAAATAGCGAAACTTAAAAATGTGTTTCTGAAAAGGTAAGTAATCCAATCGAGGTGCAGAATTTTAAATAGTTAACGTATCGGCTATGGTTAATACGGGATTTCGAAGGACTAAACTTTCGATTAAGCACTTAGCCAAATTTTTAATTTTGCGGACTTAATTCAATACACTTCATTTTTGGTTAAGCACCAAAAATCGTATTAACTATAGCCATTGCTAGCTGTAGTCTTTTTTTTATATGTTTCTTTTTAGTTGAGTAAAGTCTTTTAATTCTTTTCCATCATAACGATATAAAATTCCATATCTGCCACCGAACCAAATATTTCCATCTTTGTCTTCTGCTATAAATCTTAATTCAACAAGTTTTTGTTCTTTATCAAAAGGAACTGATGTGAAATTTTCCCCATCAAACCAAGAAACGGTACTTTCTCTAAAACTACCTATCCATAGTTTCCCTGTTTTGTCTTGATAGAAACAAGAAACCATATTGTTGTTGAGTCCATTATTTTCATTGAAGAAGTTAAATGAACCTTCACTATAAGAAATAAATCCTTTGTCCAAAGTGCCAAACCAAAGGGTTCCTTCTTTGTCTTTGAAACTTGAAAAAATCATATCATCAGGAAGTCCATCTTCTTTTGTGAAATGAGTAAATTCTTTTCCATCATATCGACTAATTCCGCCATGTGTCTGTGAGGTGAACCATATGTTTCCAGCACTATCTTCTACAATGCTTTGAATACAATTATTGTAAACACTATCGTCAGGATGTATACGCCCTTTATATCTTAAGAATGAGGTGAATGTTTCGCCATCAAAACTATACGCTCCGCTTGCAATTGTTCCTACCCAAAAAATCCCTTTGCTGTCTTGAATTAGAGAGAGAACAACCTCTGTTTTCCTACTCGGCAACCCAGTTTCAGGCGAAACACCTGGAACATGTTCTTGTGGAAGCGGATAATTAACGAAAGCTTTACCATCATAACTGCACAATCCTTTGGCAGTAGCAAACCATAACAAACCGGTGTTGTCTTCAATTACTGAATTAACTGAATTAGAACAAAGACCATCATTTATTGTAAAGTTGGTAAAAGATATTCCATCATATTTAAACACACCTTCTGTTAAAGTAGTAAACCAGATATTTCCAGACTTATCTAAAAATCCATTTGTAGTGACATCTCTAGCTCCATATTCAACTTTTTTATTAATTGTTTGCTCTGTATTCTTTCTTTCAGATTCTTTCTCAATTATTGATTTTTTTTGATTTTGACCATTACAAGAAGAAGTAACAAGAATAATTAATATTATAGAAAAATATTTAAGTTGTTTTATCATTTGTTTTTTCTTCAAACTTATGATACAGTTTTAATTATGTTAGTTTTCAATTGTAAAAAAAGTGTAAAAAAGTGTGAAAAGATGTAGGTTTTTACAATGCTTGTCCTGAGTTGTTAGATTACAGTTAACGTTTAGCTAAACTGCGTTTTAATGCAGTTTAGGTTTTGTTGTATGTAGTTTTTTTTCAAATATTTTTTGTTCCTTTTTTTCAATATAATTTAAAGTCAAATAAAATTTGTGCGCAGGGTTTCTGTTCACATTGCATCTTACTCTTATATTTTCAACGTCTTTAATTTGCTTTTCAAAATGGTCAACTAGTTGTCTGCCAATTCCTCGATTTCTAAAATCTTCATTAACAATTAGTCCGCCAATTTCAGCAAAAGGTTCAGTTGTTAATCTAATGGAAATAAAGCCATGTATGTATCCAACAATTTGATTGTCATTAATTGCTACATACCCATGATGATTCCTTTCGGATAGAATTGTTTTTAATTGTCTTTCAACCAAGGATGGTGACGTTTGATATCCAAGTTCTTGATTCAGCTCCGCAATTCTTGAAGCGTCAGCTTCTTCAATGTTTCTTATTTGAATTTGTTTGGTCATTCAATTACATACAACAACCGGATATGTTGCACTAGTGCAACATATCCGCATTATGTGTTTATCTCTCAAAACTAATGAAAAATGCTAAAAGATTAGTGTTATCAGTAGCCCTTCCAAGTGCAAATGTTTACAAACGACTATAGTCGTTTGTTGTTGAATATAACTACTTCGGCCCATTCCCATTTGGATCAATACCCATTGGGTTATATACTGCCGGGCAAGATTTAGAGCCTTTCTTTAAGAACATAAAACGTACTCTTATTAAAAATGGACGAAACCTTGTATTAAAATAGGGGTGTGTAGAAACAATATGATTAAATGGGTATAGTGCTAAAATAGGAGTTTCTATTATTGGCATTATAATTAATCGTTTACCTGTTTTAAAACCAATACCAAAGAAGTAATGTAACTCTCCTAAAAAAGCACTTGGTCCATTTACATAATCTACATTATTAGGAATAGCAGGTGTTGGAGTTCTTCCTTTAATGATATGATAGTCTGCATTAAGTCCTAAACCATTTACATAAAATAAGTTATCAGAAGCATCAAAGCGATGGCCTAAATTAAAATTTCCTGAAATTAGATGGTCACCAAAAGAACCTTCTTCAGTTCTTGTATTCGTTAATACATCATTTACATAAAATTCATCTGTGTAGTCTTCTCCACCTCTAAACCATTTCCATGAAAGGCCAAAATCCCTGTAGTTAATAAATTTTCTATCAGTCATTTTAAATAATCCTACTTCAGCAAAAAGTCCAAACTTACCTTTTGGATCTCCAATGTATTTATTGGTGTAAGTGGTGTTAAGTGAATCAACTGTTATTTCTTCTTTCACATTATTATATGCCCACATATAAGTTAATCCTACACCAAAAAACCAACCTTTGTCAACATTGTTTTGACCAGTATTATATAAGCCACCGCCAGCTTTTCCAGGTTTATATTGGCTAAAAGCCATTAAAGGAATTACTATTAATACTAAAAGTGAATATTTTAAATACTGCATAGTTTATTAACGGTTTTAAATTTCAGAAAGTATGGCTTGTTCAACTTCTTCACTATCCCAAATGCTTTCTATGTTATCAAATTTAGCCATTACGTTTTTCATAATAGCATCTTGTTTTTGGCCTGTTTTCCAAGCTTCAGAATAGCGAATATGGCTAAATGTAACTTGACTATATAAAGGCAACCATTTGTCTGGGTGTTTTTCAGAAAAATGTCCTTCAATTTTCTTTTGTAATAAGAACTTAGGATCTCCTACAAAATCTCTCATTACATGATAATTGTGTAACGATAAGTCTTGTACGCCATCACCATCAGGTTTTCTTGATTTTTGATATTCATCAAATACTTTATTTACATCATCACCATACTTTTGCATCATATCCCACATTACGGTACAATCTTCAAACCCACAGTTCATTCCTTGTCCGTAAAATGGAACGGTAGCATGAGCAGCATCTCCCATTAATGCCGTTTTACCATGCGTCCAAGGATAGCAACGCACAATTGCTAATGATGATAATGGATGATCTTCCCAGGCATCGGCAATGTTGGGCATCATTTCATAAAAATCGGTAAATGTTGTTTTAAAGAAATTATCTACAGCCTCTTTTGACGTTAAGGTCTCAAAAGAATTATCTCCTTTAAATGGCATAAATAACGTACAGGTAAATGAACCATCTTCATTGGGTAAAGCAATGAGCATAAATCTTCCTCTAGGCCAAATGTGTAAAGCATTTTTATCTAATTTATAAGAACCGTCTTCATTGGCTGGTAATAAAATTTCTCTATAACCATCATCAATGTAGTTTTGGCTATATTGAAATCTATCCAACTTTTGCATGGCATTGTAACGAATAGCAGAAAATGCTCCATCAGTACCAAACACTAAATCAGCTTGTACTTCAGATGCTACTCCAGTTTGAGTGTTTTCTAGGTAAACGATTCCATTTTCCAAATCTGCGCCAGTGCATTTTTCATTGTAGAAAATTTCAGCACTATTTTCTTCAGCAATATCCATCATTTTGGCGTTTACTCCGCCACGAGAAACAGAATAAATTGCCTGACCTTCTTTTCCATAAGGTTGGTAAGACAAATTACCTTCAACATCGTGCATTATTCTACCCGACATAGGAATGGCAATTTTTCTAATTTCATCTCCAACACCAACAGCATCCATAGCTTTCCACCCTCTATCTGATAATGCTAAATTGATTGATTTTCCAGCAGAGATATCTGCTTTACGAATATCAGGTCTTGCTTCAAATAATTTTACTTTATATCCTGCTTTTGATAAGTATACGGCCCAAAGTGAGCCTACTAAACCTGCACCTACAATCGTTGCTGTTTTCATATCCTTAATTTAATGCTTTTTTTAAAATTTTCCCAAAACGATAAACGTCTTCAAAAGAATTGTAGAGAGGGACTGGAGCCATTCGAATAACATTAGGTTCTCTCCAATCGGAAATAACTCCTTCTGCAGTTAGCTTGTCAAATAAATCTTTTCCGTAACCATGGGCAATTACAGAAACCTGACAGCCTCTTTCTTCCCAATTTCTTGGAGTAATAATCTCTAATGATTTATCAGAATCAGATAATGAAGAATTAATATCATCAACTATAAATTCTAAATAACCTGACAACTCTTTTTGTTTTTTGAGGAGCTTATCCATTCCAACTTCTTCAAAAATATCGATAGCAGCTTTATGGGCTGCCATTGATAAAATAGGAGCGTTACTCATTTGCCATGCTTCAGCAGATTTCATTGGTTTAAACCCTTTCTCCATTAAAAAACGCGTTTCTTTTTCTTGTGCCCACCAACCTGCAAAACGAGGTAAATCTGTATTGTTGCAATGGCGTTCATTAATGAAGACTCCAGAAACTCCACCTGGTCCAGAGTTTAAATATTTATAAGAACACCAACAAGCAAAATCTACATTCCACTCGTGTAATTGTAATTCAATATTTCCTACCCCATGAGCTAAGTCGAAACCACAGTTTGCACCAACTTTATGAGCTGCTTCTGTGATGGATTTCATATCAAAAACTTGTCCTGTAAAATAGTTTACGCCACCAATCATTACACAAGCTAAAGAATCTCCTGCTTCTTGGATAGCAGCAATTATATCTTCATTATGAATTGTCTTTTCTCCTTCTCGTGGAGCAATTTCAATAATGGCATCATCTGGATTATATCCAGCATTTTTCACTTGCATTTCTAAAGCGTACTGATCTGATGGAAAAGCTTTTGCTTCACAAAGAATTTTATAGCGTTTGGTTGTTGGGCGATAAAATGAAACCAATAATAGATTTAAATTAACTGTTAAGTTATTCATTACTACTACCTCTTTCGGTTGAGCACCAACAATTTTTGCAATTGGTTCAGCAAACATTTCATGGTAAGCGAACCATGGGTTTTTTGCATTAAAATGTCCTTCAACACCCCATTTAGCCCAATCTTGTAATTCTGTATTGATATAATCTATGGTAGATTTTGGTTGTAAACCCAAAGAATTTCCAGTAAAATATATGGTTTCTTTTCCATCAATTACAGGGATATGAAACTTGTTTCTGTATCCTGCTATTTCATCTTGTCTATCTAGTTGTAGAGCAAATTCCAAGCTATTTATGTAAGTCATTTAATCACTTTAAAAGGAATGTAAATATACAAATCCTTTAAGAAAACAAGCTTAAAACTTAAGTTCTAATTGCTCTGGTAACAATCTAAATGTCATGCGATGAATGTCTGTTGTACCAACAGTTCTTATGGCTTCACGGTGTGCCTTAGTTGGGTAGCCCTTATTTTTATTCCAAGCATATTCAGGATGTTTTTGATGGGCAGCAAACATAAAATCATCACGATAGGTTTTGGCTAAAATAGATGCTGCGGCAATGGATAGATATTTACCGTCACCTTTTATAATACATTCATGAGGAATGTTAGGGAAGGGGGTAAAACGATTACCATCAATAAGTAATAATTCTGGGGTTGTTTTTAATTGCTCTACTGCCCTATGCATGGCCAAAAAAGAAGCGTTCAAAATATTTATTTTGTCAATTTCAATGTTATCAACTATCCCAACGGCAAAAGCAATGGCTTCTTTTTCAATTTCTATTCTAAGGATCTCTCTTTTCTTTTCAGAGATTTGTTTAGAATCGTTTAAGATCTTGTTCTTGTAATCTTTAGGTAGAATGACAGCAGCAGCATATACTGGTCCAGCTAAACAACCTCTTCCAGCTTCATCACAACCAGCTTCAATTAATTTTTTCTGGAAATAACTTTTAAGCATCGATTGTTTTTAAAATGGAGTTCCAGAGTGAATCAGCTGTTTTTTCCCAGCTAAATTTTTTGGATTGGATTTTACTTTTTTCAATTAACTCATTTCTTAAGGTTTTATCAGAAACGACCTTAATCATTGCTTCAGCGATATCATCTACAGAAAAAGGGTCTACTAAAATCCCTGCGTCTCCAACTACTTCAGGCATTGAAGTTACGTTAGAAGTAATCACGGGAACACCGCAACTCATGGCCTCAACTAAAGGAATTCCAAAACCTTCAAAAATTGGAACGTAAGTTAAGGCATAAGCTGATGCCGTAATTTTGTATAATTCATTTTCGCTAACCCTACCAGTAAAAATGATGTCATTTTTATTTTTTAATTGATTGTAAGTGTTCTCGATTTCTTTTGTCCACCACATTTTTTTTCCAACAACCAATAATTTAAAATCTGAACTAGATTGCTCTTTAAACTGCTCGAATGCTTTAAAAAGGTTAATGAGGTTTTTTCTAGGGTGTAGAGTTCCTACAAACAAAAAGAAAGGTTTTCCTTTAGAATATTTTTGTTGAATTATTGTTGTTTCTTCTTGAAGTATCGGCTTGAAATTCTCATTTGGACCATTATAAACTACATCAATTTTAGATGAATCAATTTTATAGGTATCGATAATATCTTTTTTAGAGAATTCGGAAACTGTAGCTATTCGAGTTGCTTTTTTTGCAAACTTTGGAAAGTATTTACAGTAGTAATTCCGTAGTGTTAGTGGGAGGTGCTTTGGATGATGTTCGAAATTTAAGTCATGAATAACATTTAACGTTTTGGTTCTTGTCTTTAGCGGAATCATGCCATCAGTACCAATGAAAATATCAGCATTAACTCTTTTCAATAACCTGTTTAATGAATATTGATACCATACTTTGTATAATAATGGATGCCTAGCTTGCGGTCCAATTATTTTAGCTGTAATGTTTTTCGAAAAAATAAAATCAGGATGAGGTTCTCTATCAAAAATAAAAATGAACTCTACTGAAGGGTTTTTAGTAACAATGAGTTTAAATGACTCGTAAGTAAAAAGGCCAATTCCATCCATTTGGTCTTTTAAAAGTAGTCGAGTATTTACAGCAATTTTCAAAGGCTAATTTTACAGCGAAAGTAATAATATTGAATAAGATAAGTTATTTTTGTTCCAAATCAATTCTGAGTGCAAAGAAAATTCATAACCAACTTAGCGTTACTATTATTTCTTAATTTTTTAATTAAGCCGTTTTGGATATTTGGAATTGATAGAACAGTTCAAAATACTGTTTCTGCTGAAGAATACGGAACCTATTTCGCTTTATTCAATTTTTCGATGTTGTTTAACATATTACTAGATGTAGGGATTACAAATTATAACAACAAAAATATAGCCCTGCATAAGCAGTTGTTGTCTAAATATTTTTCGGGAATAGTAGTGTTTAAGTTTTTATTAGCTGTAATTTATTTCTTAGTAACATTTGTTGTTGGTTACATGGTAGGCTATGATTCTAGTAGGTTTTATATGTTACTGTTCTTGTCTATCAACCAATTTCTAATTTCATTTATCCAATACCTAAGATCAAATATTGCTGGACTACAGTTGTTTACTCTTGATAGTATGCTTTCTGTTTTAGATAAAACATTAATGATAGGGTTTTGTGTTGTTTTATTGTGGGGGAATGTTTTTGATGTTGAATTTCAATTAATGCATTTTGTTTATGCGCAAACTTTAGCATACTCAATTACTCTTTTTATTGTTTTTGGAATTGTATTAACAAAAACAAGACATTTTAAGTTTAAACTAGACAAGTCGTTTTTATTTTTAATCCTTAAGCAAACATACCCTTACGCTTTATTGGTATTAACAATGACTTTTTATTATCGATTAGATGCTATTATGCTAGATATGATGTTGGAAGATGGTGAGAGACAAGCATCAATTTATGCGCAAGCTTATCGGTTAATGGATGCTTCTAATCAAATAGGAGTTTTGTTTGCAGCGTTATTATTACCAATGTTCGCTAATATGATTAAGAACAACAAAAAACTAGATGAATTGGTGAAGCTTTCATTTAGTTTGCTATTTGTTCCTGCAATTGTTCTTGCTGTTTTTTCATACACATTTTCTAAAGAAATAATGGAACTCTTATACGATTCGAATACTACTGAATCTGCAAATGTGTTGAGTGTATTGATGGCTTGTTTTGTAGCTATTGCATCTACTTATATTTTTGGAACGCTTTTAACAGCGAATGGTAGTTTAAAAATACTTAATAAATTAGCAATAGGAGGTATGCTATTAAATTTCATATTAAATTTGGTTTTAATCCCACGATTTCAAGCCGAAGGCTCTGCGATAGCAAGTTTAATCACACAGTTTTTAATTGTTGTTCTTCAAATAATTGTAGCTAAAAAAGTATTTAATTTTAGCATTAATTATAAATTTATTGGGGCAGTAACTCTCTATGTTTTGATGATAATTACCTTGATTAATGGTATTAGCATGTATATCTCAGGATTTGTGATTCAGTTTATCGTATTTATCTCAATATCAATAGTCTTAGGAATTACGATGAGAATAATTAACCTTAAAAAAATGTATCAAATCGTTGTTGATAGGGAACTGTAGGCATTTCAATAAAAATAGGTACTTTTACCGTTCTCTAAAAATAAAGAAAAACATTAATATAGTATCGTAGGAATGGAAAGTAATACTGAAAATAATACCGATTTAAATTCAGGAAATTTAATTGTGTTTTTTTATAAATGGAGAAAGCCGTTAATGATAGTTACTCTAGTGGCAGCTATTTGTTCAATTGTAGTTTCATTATTGATTGAAAATAAATACAAATCAACTGTAGTTTTATTTCCAACAACAACAAGTTCAATTTCTAAAGCTTTATTGTCGGAAAATAACAATGGAAAAGAAGATGTATTAAGATTTGGGGAAGAAGAAGAAGCCGAGCAAATGCTTCAGATATTAAATTCTGATGAGATTAGAGATAGAATTATCAATAAATATAATTTAGCTCATCACTATGGTATAGATGATGATGAAGAATTTCGGTTTACCAAATTGCAAAAAGAGTATGAGGATAATGTGACTTTTGAAAGAACGAAATTCATGTCGGTTGAAATTAATGTATTAGATCATAACCCAGACACTGCAGCTATGATAGCAAATGATATAGCTAATTTTTTGGATACTGTTAAAAATAGAATGAGACGAGTTGTAGCTGTTGAAGCTCTACAAATTGTTGGAGATGAATATGATGCTCAGCTGTCTTATTTAAAACAGCTTGATGATTCATTATCTGGAATTAGAAAACTTGGAATTATTAATGTTAGAGCTCAATCTGAGAGGTTGACTGAGCAAATGGCAATTGCTATATTAAAAGGAAAAAAGAGTGCTGCAGAACAGCTACAGGTTAGGTTAGATACGTTGAGTAAATATTCAGGAATTTTTATTGGTATACAAGATCAAATAACTTTAGAGCATAAACGATTAGCTGTCATCAGAACAAAACTGAGAGAAGCTAAAGTTGATGCAGAAAGAAGTCTACAACATAAATTTATTGTAAATAATGCTTTTGCTGCAGAAAAAAAATCATACCCAATACGGTGGTTAATTGTTGTAATTTCAACATTAGCATCTTTTTTACTAACCTTGGTTTTTATTTTATTTGTTGAGAGTATTAAATCGACTAATTTTAAATAAAAGTGGAAACAGAGAAAACATATGTTAATCTTCTTAAGGTGATTGTAAAGAAGATTAAACTATTTATAATTGTTGGATTTGTTTCAATTATAGCCTCTGCTGTTTTCTCATCACCTTTTTTTATTACTCCTAAATTTAAGACGGAAGCTGCGGTTTATCCATCTAATTTAATGCAGTATAGTGACGAAACTGCAACGGAACAATTGCTTCAATTATTTTATGGGAATGATATTAGAGATAGTATAATAATAAAATTCGATTTAATAAACCATTATGGTAATGATACATCTTCTGCTGCTTATTTATTTAACTTGCATAAAGAGTATAATAGTAATATATCTGTTAACAAGACAAAATTTGAATCTGTAAATATTGATGTTCTAGATACTGATCCAGTTATTGCGAAGAGTATTGCAGATGAGTTAATAATTCAGGTAAACAATAAAATAAAGAGATTACATCAGATAAAAGCAAATGAACTTGTCGTGATTAGAAAAGGTGAGGTTGATAATAAGAAAATGCTAATAGATACATTGGAAGCTCAAATAAGAAGATATAGTGTGAAATATGGTTTGTTAGATTATATCGAGCAATCTCGTGAAGTTACAGCTGGTTATATGAAGATGCTTTTGGCAAGTAAGAAAGGGCAATCAATGCAAAAAGTGGAAGAATTATATGAAAATTTAAAAAAGGAAGGACGACATTTTCAAGATTTACATCATCAATTGAACTTAGCGAGAGAAGAATATAATAAGAAACTAATATTTTATGATGAAGCCTTAAGAGATGTTTCTAAAAAATTAACATATACAAATACCGTTGTTTTTCCTGAAGCAGCTGATAAAAAAGCTTATCCTGTTAGATGGTTAATTGTTGTGTTGTCATTTTTAGGTAGTATATTTTTTACATTTATTCTACTTTTGTTTAATAATCGATTAAAGCATAATTAACTTATCATGCTCCGCTTATTAAAATCATATTGGATATACCTTTTCAGTTTTATATTTATTGCAGTCAATAGTTTTTTAATTGCTTATGAGTTTTATTATTTAGCAATAATTCCATTTGTATTGGTTCTTATATTTATGGCTTTCTTTAAGTTGGATAAGTTAATGTGGTTTGTTGTTTTTTCTACACCTCTTTCATTAAATATTGAAGAATTAGCCATAGGAGGTATAGGTATGTATCTACCTACAGAGCCACTAATGTTTGGTATAATGATATTGTTCTTTTTAAAATTAATTCATTCAGCGACATTTGATAAAAAGATTATATACCATCCGGTAACATTGGCAATACTTCTTAATTTGATATGGATTTTTATTACTTCTATAACTAGTGAAATGCCAGTCGTATCATTTAAATTTTTATTAGCAAGATTGTGGTTTGTTGTATGCTTCTATTTTATAGCAATACAATTATTTAAAGTTAAAAGTAATTACAAGATATATTTTTGGGCATACCTTATTCCACTTTCATTTATAATTATTTATTCATTTATAAGACTCGCAGGGTATGGTTTTCAAGAGAAACCAGCACATTGGGTAATGCAGCCATTTTTTAAAGATCATACTTCTTATGGGGCAATATTAGCAATGTATTTTCCTTTTTTATTATTATTCACCAATAAAAGATATCCTACTTATTACAAAATGTTTAGTTACACTTTAATTGGTGTTTTTTCTATTGGTTTAATTTTCTCATATACTAGAGCAGCATGGGTAAGCTTAATTGCAGCGTTTATCTTGTTTTTAACTTATAAGTATAGAATTAAAT
>JAESUI010000190.1 GCA_016763135.1 Flavobacteriales bacterium | reverse complement strand
TTGGTTAAAAGAGAATGAACATTTAGTTCAGTTCGTTTTTCATATCGGAGCTAGAACTGATACCACAGAATTTGATACATCTATTTTTGATAATCTGGACCTCAACTATACTAAAGACATTTGGAATCTGTGCGTTGAATTTGGTTTACCATTAGTATATGCTTCTTCTGCAGCCACTTATGGTTTAGGGGAGTTTGGCTATGAAGATAACCATGAAATAGTTGAGAAACTAAAACCTTTAAACCCTTACGGTGATTCTAAAAACGATTTTGACAAATGGGCGTTAAAACAAGAAAAACAACCCTATTTCTGGGCTGGTTTAAAGTTCTTTAATGTTTACGGCCCGAATGAATTTCATAAAGGGAGAATGGCTTCTGTCATCTTTCACGCATTCAATCAAATAAAAGAAACTGGAGCAATGAAATTGTTTGCTTCTCATAACCCGGATTATAAAGATGGTGAACAACTGCGCGATTTCGTTTACGTAAAAGATGTAGTTGAAGTTTGCATGTTCTTACTCAACCACAGAAAAGACTCTGGTTTATACAATTTAGGTTCTGGCAAAGCACGTTCTTTTAAAGATTTAGTAAAAAACACATTTAAAGCTTTAGGCAAAGAACCTGAAATTGGTTTTATTCCAACACCAGAAGACATTAGAGACAAATACCAATACTTTACAGAAGCCAATATGAACAAGCTAAAAGCTATTGGTTATGACAAACCTTTCCATACGTTAGAAGAAGGGGTTGAAGATTATGTAAAGAATTATTTAGTGGACAGGAAGTATTATTGATACAATATAATTGATTAAAAGAGGTTTAATCATCCATAAAACAATTATGAAAAAGTTAGTACTTCTTATTGTATTATTACCTCAACTCTCATTGTTGTTTGGACAAAATGATTCTATAACTCCAAAAAAAAACAAACCAAAAAATAATTTTAAATATAGTATTGGAGTTGATATTGTAAAGGGGCCTTCAGAATCATACGGAGAATACTTTCACTCCAGTATTGGCCAACATCTATACGGAGGTTATTCTTGGGGAAATCATACTGTTTTTATTGGAATTACTTTTGGAAAAAAATTAGATGTTGAAAACATTAGAACAGATATTTATACTTTCTCAAGAAAAACGCTAACTGACTATTCTCTAAAAGGAGGTATGCTAGGTTATAGATTTACTCCAAAAATATTGGCCCCTATATTTATTGAATATAGGTTTAATTTTTACAAAGAACGCTATATATCAGACATAGTGCATAGAACATATTCCCAAGGGACATATGGCACAGATGTGACAATTTTTAGAAATGAAACAGATATAAATGCAACAGTTTTAAATAATTCAATCGGAATTGGAATTACAAGCAATCCTTCCAAACGTATATCCATTAATACTAGTTTTTCTTTTGTCTTTGTTAATTATTTTTCAATTGACTATCAAGCTTACGAAGATGTTCCTCCGTATTTTAAAAAAAATGAAACTCCTAATCCATTTATTAATACTCCTAGCTGGCAAACTAAAATTATAATTCCTCCTCAATTTTTCACTTGCTATATGCTAAAAGTAGGAGTTAAGTATAATTTTCATAAAAGAGAAAAATAAATGCCTACCTACATCTCCCTACTTCGAGGCATCAACGTAAGCGGTCAGAAAAAGATTCTGATGGTCGATTTAAAATCCTTGTATGAAGAATTGGGTTTTACAAATGTTCAGACCTACATACAAAGTGGTAATGTAGCTTTTGAATACAAAAAAACTACTCCAATCAAACTTCAAAAAATGATACTCGATAAAATCAACAATCATTATGGTTTTGAAGTTCCTAATTTGATTTTAGCTCCAAAAGAAATTGAAGAAGCGCTAGACAACAATCCTTATCAACATATTGAAAAACCATACTTTACTTTTTTATCTGAGTTTCCAAAACAAGAAAATATTGATGCTTTAAATTCCATTTCATTCGATAATGAATTTTTTGAATTGATAGCGAAAGTGATCTATTCTCATTATCCAAATGGCGTTGGAAGAGCTAAAATGACGCTAAACTTCTTTGAAAAAAAATTGAAAGTTAACGCAACAGCAAGAAATTTAAATACTACTAAAAAGTTGTTAGAAATGGCTAAATTTACTACAGATTAAAATTCATCACTAAACTAATTTATTATGAGAAAAATACTTTTAATTACCTTAACTTTTATAGCTTTTACTCCAGCATTTTCACAATCAAATTTAGAGATAAACATATGCGGAAACACTGAAAACACTATTACTAAACAAGATATAAATGAAAAAACAATATCTCAAACGGAACTTTTAAAATGCACTGAATTATTTGTCAATGACACTAACTGGAAAGTGAATTTTTTCACTTTCATTTTTGTATCCAAAAAAGATGGTGCAGAAGACACGGTTATGCAATTAAATATGAAAGGCAACAAATTAAGTGAGAGAATGATTGTAATCATTAAAAAATACAATCCAGATAAAATATACATAGAAAAAATTGAGCTTATAAATAGTAAAGAAGAGTTTACTACAGGAAAGCCTCTAATTCTTATTCTTAAAGACTAACTTTTTCATTGAACAACCTGACACCATTAGCAGAGCGTCTTAGACCCAATAATTTTGATAATTACATTGGACAACAACATTTAGTTGGTGAAGGTTGTACACTTCGCAATTTCATAGAGGAAGGAATTATTCCCTCTATGATATTTTGGGGACCTCCAGGTGTTGGAAAAACTACTTTAGCTAATATTATTGCAAACAAACTAGATAGACCTTTCTATTCTTTAAGCGCAATTAATTCTGGAGTTAAAGATGTACGAGAAATTATTGCGAAAGCAAAATCTCAGCAGTTTTTCGGAACTAATAACCCTGTTTTATTTATTGATGAGATTCATCGTTTTAGTAAATCTCAACAAGACTCATTACTAGGAGCGGTAGAGAAAGGAATCATTACATTGATTGGTGCTACTACTGAAAACCCTTCTTTTGAAGTAATTTCAGCATTGCTTTCTCGTTGTCAGGTTTATGTATTAAAAGAACAAACCAAAGAGGATTTATTGCAATTAATTGATATTGCTATAACTACCGATGAGTTTCTCAAAAAGAAAAAAGTTAAAATAAAAGAATATGAATCTTTGCTTCAATTGTCTGGTGGTGATGCTCGAAAGCTCCTCAACACCTTAGAAATTGTAATCAATAGTTTTGATACCGATAAAATTGAAATTACCAATGATTTAGTAGTTGAGATTGTTCAACAAAACATTGTCCGTTATGATAAAGCTGGAGATCAGCATTATGATATAATTTCTGCTTTTATAAAATCTATTAGGGGAAGTGATCCCAACGGAGCAGTTTATTGGCTAGCCAGAATGTTAGAGGGTGGTGAAGACATGAAATTTATTGCACGTAGATTATTAATTTCTGCTTCAGAAGATATTGGTAATGCCAATCCTACTGCTTTGGTAATTGCCAACAATTGCTTTCAAGCAGTTAATGTAATTGGTTTTCCTGAAGGAAGAATCATTCTTTCTCAAACAGCAGTTTATTTGGCCAATTCACCTAAAAGCAATGCTTCTTATGCAGCAATAAAAGATGCTCAAGAACTGGTAAGAACAACTGGGAACTTATCTGTTCCACTGCACATTAGAAATGCTCCGACCAAGCTAATGAAAGACATTGGTTATGGAGCTGACTATAAATATTCACACAATTACGAAGGTGGATTTGAAACTCAAGAATATTTACCTGATGAAATTAAAGGAACTAAATTTTACGAACCAGGCAACAATCCAAAAGAAGCTTCTTTTAGAAAGTTTTTAAAAGACAAGTGGAAGGATAAATACAAGTATTAACTATAAAACACTTATTATGAATTTTGGTATCGATGAAACAACATACAGTGAAATTGCAAAAGTAATTCACAGTGACACTAGTCCTGTTGGAATTGATGCAAAGAAAACGCACATCTTGATTTTAAATGCCCTTTCACAACTTAATGAAAAAATAGATAGACTTGAAACGGAAATTCTTGAATTAAAAAAATGATTATGAAACGATTCCTTATCTTAATCTTATTAATACCTATTATTTCTTTTGCTCAAGAAGAGAAAGTTGTAAACCATAAAAGGAAAAACATTAAGAAAACGAAAGAAGAAGCTAAAATAAAAGCTGAAAATCAAATTCTAGATTTAAAAAATGGCGTTTTAATAGTGAGACTAAGCACTAAAAAAAAGTCTATTGCTGCAATGAGAAAAGCTAATAAAAATAAATTAGCTGATAAAACTGAAAGTAAGTTACACACAAGAAACCAACACATTATAAACGCATTTAGAACAAATTTTAATTTTTGCCCTGTCTATTTTTTCTATAGTGACTACTCTAAACACATTAAAAACAATCAACTTGATAGTGTTGTCTTCTTAAATGATAGTCTGCAGTTAGACTTTAATATAAAAATTAATGCCAAAAAATTTCTTACAGCTGAATTAGGAATAACTGAACCTGACAATAAAAAATATAGCAGTACTACCGGTATTGAAAAAGGAGAAAAAACCACGACATATTATGGTGGCTCTGGTGTAACAATTACTGGATTAATAATGAAAGACCAACAATTTGAGCAATTGAGAAAACCATTCCCTTATTATATCAGAGAATTTGTTGGACTACCCTTCCATCGTGCAATTCACAAAATGGTTATAAAAATGAATAATGACTTAAAAAGGTTTTACCTAAAAGTAAGTCACTAATTATTCAACTGAACAGCCAGCAAAGCATTCTTTAACAAACTAACAATTGTCATCGGGCCTACTCCAGCAGGAACTGGAGAAATAAAAATACCTTTAGAAGCTACCTCATTAACATGAACAATCTGACTCATAAAATCATCAAACTAAACTCAAATTAATAATTGTACTCATCTTTGTTCCTTTAGATGGTTGAGTATCAATAATTAATTTACCACCAAGCATTCTAACCCTTTGATCTAAGCTAACCAAACCTAAGCCTCTATCCTCTTTTTTAATCATCTCATTATAATCGAATCCGTTGCCGTTATCATTTACTTCAATGAACAATTTTTTCTCATTTAATTTTAAGATAACATTAATTTTATCAGCCTGTGAATGTTTTAAAGCATTGTTAAGTCCCTCTTGCAGCACCCTGAAAATAGCTAATTCTAACATTGAATCAAAACGGAATTTCCCTAAATTAGATTCTAATTTTAGTTCAGTATTTTTATTGATTTTCTGATAATTACTCAATATTTCTTTCAAAGTTTGTTCTAAACCATATTCGCTCAGCGAACGTGGCATAATATTATGGCTAACCAAACGCGTTTCTATGGCAGCTTCATTCATTAGTCGTTTCCCCACTTTAAAAATAGATAGCGTATCTTCATCTAATTGATCCTGAACATAATCATCTAACGCATTAATATACATGTTTACAGCCGAAATTTTTTGTCCTAAACCATCATGTAAGTCATAAGCTATACGCCTTCTCTCTGCTTCTTCGGTTTTAATAATTGCATATCTTTTTTCCTTTTCCATTAATACCTTCTCGGTAATGTCATAATTAACACCTAACATTCTAACAGGTTCATTATTCTCATCAAACTGAACATTCGCTTTTGCTTGAATGTGTTTACAATCTCCTTTTGAGGTTATTATTCTAAATACCGTATTAAATTCTTTTTCACCAGACAATGCTTTTTCAACTTCCTTATTTGCTAGTTCTAAATCATCTTTATGTAAGGTTTTTTCCCAAGCATCAAAAGCACCAGTAAAATCAGATTTTTTCTCATCATATAATTCATACATCGAATAATCCCATAGTAAAATATTATTTTGAACATCCCAGTCCCACACACCTAAACTAGCAGAGGTAATGGCCATATTTAATCGATCTTCACTTTCTTTTAATTTTTCATCAGCAATTTTCTTTTCGGTTATATCTCTTACCGTACCAAATTGCCCAACAACTTTTCCATTTTTTATTTCTGGAACAATTATTTCACACATCCATAACCACTCCTTTTTCTTTGGATTAAACCATTCATAATCAAAAGAATGTGGTTTAGCAACTTTCATGGTCTTAATCATTTTATTAAACTTAACAGCCTCAGCATAGCGTTTAGGATACATTGATTTAACCAATTTTGGGTTTCCTTTAATATAATCATCGGTTGTAAAGCCAAGTATATCCATCACGTTATTACTAATGTAATCGATTTTAGACACATCACCATCAAGTGTAACTTTATAAACGATGTCTCCAATATTATTTGCAATTAACTCTAACTTATTTTTAGTCTTTCTGATTTCTTCTTCAGCAATAACTTGTTTTGTTATGTCTTTATGAGCTATTACTACACTGCCTGAATCTTTTAATGGTTCAATATTTATAGTATACCATTTATTATCATTTGTCGGGTATTTATTAGTAAACCTATCCAACTTTCCATCTATCACTAATTTTATTCCTTCGTACGACTCCAATGCTTCTTTACTTTTTTTTGAAGCAATTAAACAATGTTTAAGATAGTTATCTCCTACTTTTGATTGTATATTAGTCAATCCACCATTATTCTCCTCATAAAAATTATTCCAAGATTTATTGATATACGTAATAACACCAATATTATCAATAACAGCAATATGGGTACTTAAAGAATCTAATATTTTAAGACTTAATTCTTCCAAATAAATAAGTTAAGAAACCAATTTAAAGAAAATATCTGAAAAAAACGAGAATAGAACTACGTGTTATATTCTAAGTATATCTACTTAGAATATTAGAATGTCATTTTAAACGGACAGCTAACAAGGTGTTTTTCAACAAACTAGCAATTGTCATTGGTCCTACTCCACCAGGAACTGGAGAAATAAAAGCACATTTAGGAGCTACCTCATCAAATTTTACATCTCCCAACAATCTAAAACCAGATTTCTTAGAGCTGTCTTCAATTCGATGAATTCCTACATCAATAACAGTTGCTCCTTCCTTAACCATATCTGCAGTAACAAATTCTGGTTTACCAATGGCAACAATTAATATATCTGCAGAGGCACAAATTTCTGTTAAGTTTCGAGTCCTACTGTGTGTTAATGTAACCGTACAGTTTCCTGGATAGGTATTTCGAGCCATTAATATGCTCATTGGAGAACCAACAATATGACTTCTACCAATTACCACACAATGTTTCCCTTCAGTTGGAATATTATAATGTCTTAACATTTCAATAATCCCTGCTGGTGTTGCAGGTAAAAAACTTGGTAAATCTAATACCATTTTCCCTAAACTTACCGGATGGAAACCATCTACATCTTTCTCTGGAGCAATCGCTTCTGTTACTTTTTGCTCATTAATATGTTTTGGTAGTGGCAACTGAACAATAAAACCATCAATGTCGTTATCGTTATTTAATTTGTCAATTTCAGCTAATAAATCTGCCTCACTAATGTCACTATCTAATTTTACTAAGGTTGACCCAAAACCAACTCTTTCACAAGCTTTAACTTTTGCATTTACATAAGTTCTACTTGCTCCATCTTCACCAACTAATACTGCAGCTAAATGTGGAATTTTACCTCCATTCGCTTTTAGCTTTTCTACTTCTATAGCAATTTCATCTTGAACTCTACTTGAGACTTCTTTTCCACTTACTAGTATCATCGTGTTTGGTTTTTAGTGTTTGGTTTATGGAAATTTGTATCTGGCTTACTAAATACCAAACACTACACACCATAAACTAGTTTATCGTTTAGGCATATTCTGCATCATCTTAGCCATCTTCTTCTTATCACCCATCATTCGCATCATTTTGCTTGTTTGGTCAAATTGTTTAATCAATTTATTTACTTCTTGTATTGAAGTTCCACTTCCAGTTGCTAATCTCTTTCTTCTACTTCCGTTCAATACTTTTGGATTTGCTCTTTCGTGTGGAGTCATTGATTGAATAATCGCTTCAATTCCTTTAAAGGCATCATCATCAATGTCCATATTTTTCATTGCCTTCCCTACTCCAGGAATCATTCCCATCAAATCTTTTACATTACCCATCTTTTTAATCTGAGCAATCTGACTCATAAAATCATCAAAATCAAACTTATTTTGAGAAATTTTCTTTCGCAATTTCCTTGCAGCTTCTTCATCGTATTGTTCTTGGGCGCGTTCAACTAAACTTACAACATCTCCCATTCCCAAAATACGATCTGCCATCCTATCTGGGTGGAAAACATCCAATGCTTCCATCTTCTCTCCAGTACCAATAAACTTAATTGGTTTATCTACTATATTTCTAATAGAAAGTGCTGCTCGACCTCTTGTATCACCATCCAACTTGGTTAATACAACTCCATCAAAATCTAATCTATCGTTAAATGTTTTGGCTGTATTTACAGCATCTTGTCCTGTCATGGAA
>JAESUI010000189.1 GCA_016763135.1 Flavobacteriales bacterium | reverse complement strand
AGATAAAATGAGTGATAGACTCGTCATTTTAGGTGGTGGAGAAAGTGGTGTAGGAGCAGCTATTTTGGCAAAACAACAAGGGTTTGAGGTATTTGTCTCGGATAAAGGAGAGATAAAAGATAGGTACAAAAGCGTTCTTAAAAGTATTGATGTTGAATGGGAGGAAGGGAAGCATACGGAAAGTAAAATTCTGAATGCAACTGAAGTGGTAAAGAGTCCTGGAATACCAGATACTATTTCGTTGATTTTAAGAATCAAAGAGAAAGGCATTCGAGTGATTTCCGAAATAGAATTTGCTGGTAGATATACTAATGCGAAAATTATCGGAATAACAGGAAGTAATGGAAAAACAACTACAGCACTATTAACATTTCATATGCTAAAAAAAGCAGGATTGGATGTTGGTTTGGCAGGTAATGTTGGAGATAGTTTTGCCAAGCAGGTTGCAGAGGGTAATAAAGGATTTTATGTGTTGGAATTAAGCAGTTTTCAGTTGGATGGAATGTTTGATTTTAAAGTAGATATAGCAATGATATTAAACATAACACCAGATCATTTAGATAGATATGATAACAAGTTTGAGAATTATGCAGCGTCTAAATTTAGGATTCTTCAACATCAAACAAAATACAATGAAGTTATCTATTGTGTTGATGATGAGGTGGTAAGAAAAGGGATAGAAGATGGAGATTATAAAGGGATAAAACATCCATTTAGTATAAAAACAGTTGCCTCAAATGGAGGTTATATAAATAAAGGAAATTTAATAATAAACACTAATAATAAACTATTTAAAATGAAAATTACAGAACTAGCACTACAAGGAAAGCACAACTTGTACAATACAATGGCGTCAGGAATTGCAGGAAGAGTACTTGACCTTAAAAAAGAAATAATTAGAGAAAGTTTAACCGATTTTCAGAACATTGAACACCGATTAGAAGAGGTTGGAAAAGTTCACGGAATTACATTTATTAATGATTCAAAAGCAACCAACGTAAATTCAACTTGGTACGCATTAGAAACTTTTCAGAATCCAGTAGTTTGGATAGTTGGAGGGGTTGATAAAGGCAATGATTATGAAATGTTGGCTGAATTAGTTACTGATAAAGTAAAAGCAATTATTTGTTTAGGTAAAGACAATAAAAAAATACATGAAGCTTTTGAAGATATTATTGAAGATATCGTTGATACAGAAACGGCTCAAGATGCAGTAAATATGGCCTATCAACTAAGTCAAAAAGGAGATACAGTGTTATTGTCTCCAGCTTGTGCAAGCTTTGATTTGTTTGACAACTATGAAGATAGAGGTCATCAATTTAAAAAAGCTGTAAAAGCTTTATAAAATAACAGGCTATAGTCTGAAATAGAAAAAGGCAGGTATAATTAAAGTAGGTGCTTATTTTAATTTTAGCCATAATTTTTTACAGATGAAAAAACTGATTAACATATCAGGTCAACAATTTTATTATTCAACAGTTGACCAAGTGATTGAACGATGTTCTCAAAAAGAGAAATGTGCTGTAATTATCGATGAAAGTCACTTGGATGAATTTTTAGCTAAGGGTAAAAATATTATTGGAGAATGTGTTGATCAAATTATTATTATTAGTGAAAGTGTTGATACAGCTTTATCTCAATTAGAAGGAGTAAGTGTATTGTTAATTGCTGCTGGAAGTTTTGAAGAAGCAGTAAGAGTTGTTATTTTAGGAACAGCATTAACTAAAGAAGTGGTTTGTATTCCAAAAGAAGATGAGAGTTCGGTTGGTCAAATTATAGATATAATAGTGACTTAGAATAGATGTCATTTGTAGATAAATATATAAAAGGAGATAGAGTAATATGGTTAGTCGCTATTTTACTGGCGTTGTTGTCAATATTAAGTGTTTATAGTGCCAGTGGATCCTTAGCTTATAAGCATCAAGGAGGAAATACATTTTATTATTTATTTAAGCATGGAATAATGTTGTTTGTAGGTTTGGGTTTGATGCTCTTTGCCGAAAAAATGGATTATAAATATTATTCAAGAATATCACAATTAGCATTAATCTTAGCAGTCCCATTGCTATTAGTAACCTTAATAATGGGAGTTAATATTGGTAATGCAAGTAGATGGCTTGTTATTCCTGGCATCAATCAAACGTTTCAGACATCCGATTTTGCCAAATTAGCCTTAATAATGTATTTAGCGAGGTTGCTTTATAAAAAGCAAGATAATATACAAGATTTTAAGTCTGCTTTTCTTCCTATAATGGTTCCGGTATTATTAGTGTGTGGATTAATCCTTCCTGCCAATTTTTCTACTGCAGCTATCTTATTTACAACGTGTTTAATAATTATGTTTATAGGAAGAGTGAATATTAAATACATCCTTTCTCTTATAGGTATTGGTTTAGGGTCATTAATGTTGATGCTGCTGATAGCAAAAGCAAAACCAGAATTATTACCAAGATTAGATACTTGGGTAAGTAGAATTGAATCTTTTTCAGACGGAAGTAGTGAGGGTAATTATCAAGCTGAACAGGCAAAAATTGCAATTGCAATTGGTGGGCCTTTTGGAAAGGTAATGACAGGAAAGGGGAATAGTACTCAACGAAATTTTTTACCTCAATCTTCTTCAGATTTTATTTACGCAATTATAATTGAAGAATATGGATTGATTGGGGGAATGTTAGTTATCATACTCTACCTCATACTTTTTTATCGGGGTATTAAAATTGCCCAAAAATCCGAGAAAACTTTTGGAACTTTTCTAGCTGTAGGGTTATCATTTAGTTTGGTCTTCCAGGCAATGATTAATATGGCTGTAGCTGTAAACTTGTTTCCAGTTACGGGCCAGCCGTTGCCCTTAGTTAGTATGGGAGGAACATCTATTTGGTTTACGTGTTTGGCAATAGGTATAATATTAAGTGTAAGCAGGAAAGCAGAAAAAAGTATAAAACAGAAAAAAGTAAATGTCGCAGTTTAAAGTTATCGTTAGTGGAGGAGGAACGGGAGGTCATATCTTTCCGGCAATAGCTATTGCAAATGCAATAAAAGAAAAATATCCAGACACTAAAATTCTTTTTGTTGGTGCTTTAGGGAGAATGGAGATGGAAAAAGTTCCAGCAGCAGGTTATGAAATTATTGGATTACCAATAATGGGGTTACAAAGAAGACTGACTCTACAGAACTTAAAGTTCCCTTTTAAGCTATTGGCAAGTATGCGAAAAGCAAAAAAAATTGTTGAAGATTTTAAACCAGATGTTGTTGTTGGAGTTGGAGGTTATGCGAGTGGTCCGTTATTAAAAGCAGCTACAAAGCTAGGTGTCCCAGCATTGGTCCAAGAACAAAATTCTTATCCAGGAATTACGAATAAACTATTAGCAAGTAAGGTTCAAAAAATTTGTGTTGCTTATGATAATATGGATCGATTTTTTCCAAAAGAAAAATTAATGCTGACAGGAAACCCTGTTCGCCAAGACATTAAAAACTTAGCAGCAAAAAGAGTTCGAGGAATAGAGCATTTTGGGTTAGATTCATCTAAAAAAATAGTATTAGTTGTTGGAGGTAGTTTAGGAGCAAGAACAATTAATCACGCTATTGATGCGGGAGTAAAAGAACTTGCAAAAAATGACATTCAGTTAGTTTGGCAAACGGGTAAATTGTATGTAGATGAAGCAGCTAAAACAGTTGCTAAATATGAGGGGAAAGGAATGATAACAATGCCATTTATAAGTAAAATGGATTATGCTTATGCTATTGCAGATGTGGTGGTTTCTAGAGCTGGAGCAATGTCAGTTTCTGAATTGAGTATAGCTGCCAAACCAACCATTTTTATTCCGCTACCAAGTGCAGCAGAAGATCATCAAACAAAAAATGCAATGGCATTGGTAAATCATAATGCTGCCTTATTGGTTAAAGATGCTGATGCAAAAGAGAAATTGATTCCGACTTTAATAGAGTTGATAAATAATGAACAAGAGCAGCAAAAAATTGCTAATAATGTAGCTAAAATGGCTTTTAAAGATTCTGCAAATATTATAGCAAATGAAGTAATCAAATTGATTAAACGATAATGAATATCAAAAACCTACATACTGTTTACTTTTTGGGTGTTGGAGGTATTGGAATGAGTGCAATTGCGCGCTATTTCAATTCATTAGATTGTAAAGTATTAGGATATGATAAAACCAAAACGGTTTTAACGGAACAATTGGAATCAGAAGGAATTAGTATCCATTATAATGAAGATATCAAGCAAATTCCAGAAGCCGTAAAACAACAAGAAGAAGGAACGCTAGTAATTTATACTCCTGCTATTCCTAAAGGGAATGTGGAGTTTCAGTATTTAAAAGAACAAGGAGTAAAATTGTATAAACGTTCTGAAGTGTTGGGCCTAATTAGTGAAAATTACTTTACAATTGCCATTGCTGGAACCCATGGAAAAACAACTACTTCTTCAATAATTGCACACATTTTAAATGAATGTGGTATTAATTGCATCGCCTTTTTAGGAGGAATAAGCTTGAATTTTAATTCTAATTTGTTGTTGAATGAAAACCCTACAACACTTGTTGTAGAGGCTGATGAGTACGATCGTTCTTTTTTAACGCTTTCACCAGACATTGCGCTAATTACATCAATAGATGCGGATCATTTGGATGTTTATGGGGATAAAGATGAGATGAAAAATGCATACAGTGAGTTTGTAGGTAAGATAAAAAGAGAGGGAGAATTAATTAGTAAGCAAGGATGTCTTGATGTATTGGATATCCGTTCGGATATTAAAACAACAAGTTATTCAATAAGTGGAGAAGCAAGTATTTCCGCATCGAATGTTGTAATTAAAGAAGGGAGTTATTATGTTGATATAGATAATAAAAGATATATCACGAAAGATATTAAAATTGGTTTACCAGGCATTCATAATGTAGAAAATGCTGTTGGAGCATTTGCTATTGCAGATAAATTAGGGTTAGATCAGTATCAAATTAAAGAAGCTTTAGGTACTTACAAGGGCGTTCAACGAAGGTTTGAAACACATATAAAAACCAATGATATCGTTTACATTGATGATTATGCACATCATCCAGCTGAATTAGAAATGTGTATTAATTCAGTAAAAGGATTGTATCCAGGTAAAAAAATTACAGGAATATTTCAACCACATTTATACAGTAGAACAAGAGATTTTATAGATGAGTTTGCAACAAGTCTTTCACTATTAGATGAGCTGTTATTACTTGATATTTACCCAGCAAGAGAGCTCCCAATAGAAGGGGTAACCTCTGAACTCGT
>JAESUI010000188.1 GCA_016763135.1 Flavobacteriales bacterium | reverse complement strand
ACTAAAAAAATTGATACTACGGAGGTTATACAAGAATCCTGTTTATAAATTGGCGGTAACCCAAACCGATGAATTTTATGCATACACACCATCAGCCCCCTGATGTTGTGTTGAACTATATTCCAATAAATTTGCATGAGACCTTTCAACAAAAAGTTCAACCGCTTTCACTTGGTTTTGATGAAGATGAATTTTATTATGACCAGATACTAAGAAAAAAAAAAAGGGAAGAGCTTGGTTGGAATGAAGACGATAAGGTGTTAATAACAGCGACTAGAATTACACCATTTAAAAATATAGAAAGAGTGGTAAACGTTGTAAATCAATTAAATGAAGATGGTAAGCCAGTAAAATACATTATCGCAGGATTTGGATCCGATGATTTTTCTCAAAAATTGAAAAAATACATCGCCTCTAAAAAATATGCCAACCAGATTATCTGTCTTCCTTTTTTAAGCCATGAAGCTTTGCAGGAACTTTACAATACTGCGGACTTAGGATACTGGCCCACACACATTATTACACATTACGAGGCCATGGGCACAGGCTTGCCAATTATTTTGCCAGACAAGAAAAACATACAGCATGTTATTGAAGAAGGCGTAAACGGCTGGAAATTTAAAGATTCAGAAATTTATGATACTTTTAGTAATGCAATAAACCAAGTAGATACATTTAAACAAAACCGTGAACAGCTGGCTAATTCAGCAAAATTAAAATTTGCATTTACAACCATTGCAAGTCAAATTTTATGAAGTATAAAGATTGGAAAATATGGCTGAAATCAAAACCATGGATTTTAAAATGGTTCATCATTTTGGTGTTGTTACGTCCAATTATAGATAACCTCTATTTCTTAAAAAACATTTCTCCTTTTTTGTCTCCTTTATACCTAGTAGGAGTTTTAACCCCAATATTGGTAGTTATTGCATTAACCAAAAGAGCTAAACCTGTAAAGTCCAAGCTCGATAAATACTTTAAAATTTGGTCAGTTTTTATTCTCATAGGAACCCTTTTTATCATTCTGTTTGATCCATTGTCTATGGATTCATTTGAGTACCTCTTAAAACTTACCATCCCCATTTACCTTTACTTTTTTGCACGCTTATTTATTCAAAACAAAAAAGATTTAGATGGTATTTTAACCACTTTTTTGTATTCAGGGATATTTGTAGCCGCTGTTCTATTATTTGAAGTAGCCTTTGGTGCTATAAAAGAAGTAGAAAGTAGAGGGATGGAAAGAATTCAAGGGAGCTTTGGTGATGTAGTGAGTTATGGAATTTACCTTGCTTTCTGTTTTCTCATAGCCACCTATTTCTATTTTTCAAGAAAAGGAGAATTACCAAAAAATAAGAGAATAAGGCTAGTTCTTATTGTTGGAGGATTATGTTTATTAACCTTAATCAATATCCATCACGTAGCTTCCTACACTATTTTTATAGGGGTATTGTTATTGTTTATGGTGTTTAATTTTAGAGCAAATAAAGGCGCAGCATTCATACTGTCTTTATTATTCTTTTTGGTTTTTTACCTTTTTGGGCAACCATTAATTGAAGATAAAATTACCCCATTATTACAAACAGATATTTCAGTTTATGAAGGAGATAAAGGCTCTGAAAAACTGCTGCATGGTAGAGTAGGTAGATGGACCAGAATGCTAGAAACCTTTACCAATGAGAATGTGTTTGCACAGTTTTTCGGTTACCCAACTACCTTTAATTATGCTTACCATTTTGTTGGAGTAGGATCTCACAACGATTATATACGTATCCTTTTCCTTTCGGGGTACTTTGGGTTGTTCTACTATTTGGTGTTGCTCATCATGTTCTTTAAAAGGGCAAAAAAATTAGTAAACTCAACCAAGTTTTTAGCCTTTGGAACCCTCGGAATTTTAATGCTATTCTCAATTAGTATTGTACCCACTTATTATCCGCCATTTATGTATGTGGTGATGTCTGTTTTTGCTTTTGTTGCTTTGCCTAAAGAATTACAAGTAGATGAGTAATAAACCTACCATACTCATCCTCGGTAAATTACCTCCACCTTTAATCGGTCCAGCAATTGCAACCGAGATCATTCTCAACTCTGGCTTAAAAGAGCAATTTAACCTGGTACATTTCGATACTCGAATTAATAAAGAAGTGGCCACCATGGGGAAATTTAGCATGGGTAAGTCATTGAAGATGCTAAGTCTTTACCGTAACTTTAAAAAACTGGTAAAAGACACACAGCCAGACATTATTTTGGTACCCATTAGTCAAACCACCATGGGGTTTTATAAAGATGCCCGATTCATTAGCATTGGAGCAAAATACACGAAAGTAATTGTACAACTAAGGGGAAGCAATTTTAAAAATTGGTTGGCTGAGGCTGGAAACTCTACCAACAAATTAGTAAAACGAACCTTAGCAAAATGTGCTGGAGTAATTGTGTTGGGGAACAACTTAAAACACTTGTTTGAAAACTTTTTTGAAAAAGAAAATATTTTTGTGGTGCCCAACGGAGCCAACTATCTACTGCAAAAGAAGCAATCAGAAGAGCTAACCATCCTGTATTTAGCCAACTTTTTACCTTCTAAAAGTTTTGATGATGTACTTAAGGCTGTGGTCATTTTAAAAGAAAAAGGAATGACCAATTTTAAACTCAATGCAGCTGGTGCTTGGGACAATGCAGCTTTTAAACAACAGTGTACAGCCATTATTAAAGACAATGAACTAAACAATGTAACAGTGTTGCCACCACAAGCAGGAGCAGCTAAAATGCAATTATTCGCAGATGCTGATGTGTTTGTGTTTTGCCCTAAAATGCCTGAAGGACATCCTTGGGTAGTTGTAGAAGCCATGGCAAACAGTTTACCCATTATTGCTACCAACCAAGGTGCCATTGTAGAATCAGTACTCGATAACAAAAACGGATTTATAGTACCAGCTGAAGCTCCAGAAATTATTGCTGAAAAATTAGAACAACTCATTAATGATGAAGCCTTAAGAAAGCAGATGGCAGAAGAATCCAAAGCACATTACACCGCTAATTTTACCGAAGGCAACATGGTGGAAAATTTGGCTGGGGTGTTTGATGCCATGTTAGATAAAAAATAGGAAGCTTTCTAAAAAAAAAAGAAACCACGCCATCCCTGACTTGATTAGGGGTCTCATGAAAAGATTGGTGCTGTTAATTAGGGGGTTCAGTGTCAAGCACGGAAAGACGCTACTTTTTTGCTTTACTTTAAATACCAAATCAACAATTTGGTGGTATTGGTAAATAGTGCTGAACTTTCTTAAATAACCGAAGTCTTATTTGCTAGAAACAGTGTTAGTGTGCAGTTTATTTTTTTATATACCCAATGTTGCCAAATGTTTTACTTTGTGATACGTCAATGCTGCTTTTATACATGATTTTAGCTCTTCCTCTGGAATTCTGTCATCCATTTTGAAAACAATTGCTCTCTTTCCTTCAAAGTCAAACGTGTTCTTAAAAGTCATCTTGAAAGTATCTACTAATCTGCTGGTGCATTTGAAGTACATTGCATATTGATTGGGAAACTTTGATTTCCAATCCATTCTAATTGTACTTCCGTTTTTTGTCAAATAACTTGGTTCGCCCCATTTTAGCGTCTCTTCTAGGTTTGTTATTTCATCTATTTCTTCGGCTGTCTCAATTACTAATCCTCTCAGCGCTAACATATTATTCCGAACAGAATCCGGATAGTTGGCGAAAACGATTTCAACTGCTGGATTCGTCTTTATTTCTAAATTTTTCATTGGGTTTCAAATTGCTTACAACCTACTTGTCAGTCACGTTTTAATGTGATTTATTCCGATAGCTATCGGAATAAAACGAAGTTAGCGTTTTTATCCGAGAAAGTGAACTCTTAAAAAGTAAAGTAAACGAATTCTTTTACCTTTGCTTTAATGTGTGGAATTACAAGTTTTACACCTCAAATGATCACATTTTTTGGGTGTAATTAGTTTTTTATCTGCTTGTAAATCAGTAAATAAATCATATATTTACGCTAATTAATAATTATTGAACAGCATTAAATAATAATAATAGAACAACGTCAATTAATAGATATAGAACATCGTTAATTAATAAGATAAACACAATTTAACTGTTAAAATGGCAACACCAGGAGAAAAATTAGCAACTTCATTGGAGCAACTAAAGGAGCTTCAAGATAATGGGGTTTTTGCCATAAAATCCAGTGATCTAAGCAGAGTTCATAAAGAACGCTTGGTAGATAATGGATTTATACGTGAGGTTATTAAAGGATGGTACATCGCTGCTCCACATGAAGAACAAGAAGGAGACAGCACTTCTTGGTTTACTTCTTTTTGGAAATTTTGTTCAAGGTATTTAGAAGATAGATACGGAGAGGATTATTGCATCTCTGCTGAACAATCAGTGATGCTACATGCTGGAAACAATGCGATCCCAAAACAACTAATGATAAAATCGACTAACGGAAACAATTTGCCTACCGAATTATTATTTGATACATCCATCTTTATATTGAAATCTCCTTTTCCCAATGTGGCCGAAATAGAACATAATGAAGGAGTGAGAATGGTAAATTTGGCATCTTCTTTAATTTATAGTGGACCTTCAATTTTTATTAGACAACCTATTGATACAAGAACCGCACTACTGATGATTAAGGATGCATCTGAATTATTAGAAATATTATTGGATGGAGGGCACTCAAAAATTGCGGGAAGATTAGCTGGAGCTTATCGCAATTTAGGACGAGATAAAATTGCCAATGAGATTCTGAAAACGATGAAATCGGCAGGATATGACGTAAGAGAAGTAGATCCATTTGAAGAACCAACCACCATTAAATTTGATGCACGGGATTACTCACCCCAAGTGAATCGAATCAAACTGATGTGGGAGAAAATGAGAAAAGAAATTATTGAAGTATTTCCAAAAGCTCCAGGAATATCTACAGGTATGAAAACCTACATCAAGCAAATAGAAGAAATTTACGTTACCGATGCCTACCACTCCTTATCCATTGAAAAATATAAAGTAACCCCCCAATTAATTGAACGTGTTAGAACAGGAGTATGGAATACCAAAGAAAATGAAGCAGACCACAAACAAAAAGACGCGATGGCAGCCAGAGGTTATTGGCAGGCATTTAATGTCGTAAAAAGAAGTGCAAAACGAATTTTTAAAGGCGAAAATGCTGGGAAAGTAGTCGATGAAGAACACAGAGACTGGTATAGAGAATTATTTGCTCCTAGCGTTGCTGTTGGTCTATCAAAAGCATCCGATTTGGCAGGGTATAGAAATGATCAGGTTTACATCAGTCAATCCAAGCACACCCCTATGGATAAGAAAGATGTTAGAGATGCAATGCCCTTGCTCTTTGAATTGCTTGAGCAAGAAGAAGAGCCTTCTGTTAGAGCAGTATTAGGGCATTTTATTTTCGTTTATACCCATCCTTATCATGATGGAAACGGACGGATGGGAAGGTTTTTAATGAATGCCATGTTGGTTTCTGGTGGCTATCCTTGGACGGTAATACCGTTAGAAGAGCGTGATAAATATATGGATGCCTTAGAGAACGCTAGTGTTGAACAAGACATAAAACCTTTTGCCGAATTTATTGCTTATTTGGTCAAAGCAGGATTAAAAGGAAAACCTATCGCAAAGATTTCTTCTTAAAAACAATCCTTAAAATAAAATCCCCAATTTCTTTTACCTTTGCTTTAATGTGTGGAATTACAGGATATATCGCTAATGAGCAATTGCCACTCGATGAAATGATGAAGGTCATCCAGCATCGTGGTCCTGATGCATTAGGGAAATATGAGACTGTTATTAATAATAAACATCGAAGGTTTAAAGAATTCATTATAAAAGTATTCTT
>JAESUI010000187.1 GCA_016763135.1 Flavobacteriales bacterium | reverse complement strand
TTTATATACAATGTTTTTATCTACAAAGTATATTTCCATCTGGACTTACTACTAAAAATTAGACGTAAATGCTGTGAGTGTTAAAATAGGATTATCCTCTGTTCCTTATGACAGAAATCTACAACACAGTAAGCTCAGTTGCAGTAGTATGAGGCCTTATTTAAAACTCATTAACTCTACTTCAAAAATTAAATCTGTATTTGGTCCAATAAGTGGACCTGCTCCATGTTCTCCATAAGCTAATTGCGATGGAATAGTAAATGTTGCTTCATCTCCAACTTTTAATAAAGCAATGCCTTCATCCCACCCAGCAATAACTCCTCCTACACCTAAAACAAAGTCAAATGGTTGTTTGTTAATAGAACTATCAAACACTTGTCCGTTTAGTAGTTTCCCTGTATAATGAACTCTCACTTGATTTCCTCTGGCTGGTGTTTCCCCATTACCATGTTTTGTAATGGTGTACTTAAGCCCTGATTCTGTTGTTATTTCTTTACTCATGTTATATCATTTTATTAAAAAAAGCCTTGATAATTATCAAGGCTTTTAAATTTTATATATAAGGTTTACTAATTAGTAATCTTAAACAATTCTACTTCAAATACCAATGGCATGAATGGTTTAATTGCTCCTCCTGGTCTTGGATTAGCTCCATAAGCTAATTCTTGAGGGATAAAGAATCTATACTTTGCCCCTACTGTCATTAATTGAACACCTACTGTCCAACCCTTAATAACTCCATTTAATGGAAACGAAATAGTTTTTCCTCTATCAACAGAACTATCAAATACAGTTCCATCAGGAGTTGTACCATGATAATGTACTTCTACATTTGATGTTGCAACTGGATGTTCTCCTTCACCTTCTTTTAACACAACATATTGTAATCCACTAGCTGTTGTAATAACACCTTCTTTCTTTTTGTTTTCTTCTAAAAATTTAAGTCCGTCTACTTTCACACTTTCTGATTTTTTAAGTTCTTCTGATTTTGCTGCTTCTTGCTTTTTTTGAAAATAAGGAGCAATTATTTTTTCAAGTTGATCCACTGAAATTAAAGATGAATCTAAACCAAGTCCGGCTTTTATTCCAGCAACAAATAGGTTGAAATTACCTTCAGAAAAATCTTTTTGAATACCTTTAGTCATATTTAAACCAATTGCATAACTCACAGAATCCAATTCATTCTTAAGTTCTAAAGTTGCAACTTCTTCCGTTTTTCCTTTTTTCTTCTTTTTTTTCTTTTTTTGAGCATTAGCATCTACATTAATAAATGTAACTGCTAGCACCAATAATCCGATTCTAATTAGTTGTTTATTCATAATTGTACTTTTTAATTAATTTTAATTAATTCCACTTCAAATACCAATGGCATATATGGTTTAATTGCTCCTCCTGGTCTTGGATTAGCACCATAAGCTAACTCTTGAGGAATAAAGAACCTATATTTTGCACCTTCTTTCATTAACGCAACACCTTCTGTCCATCCTGCTATTACTTGATTTAAACCAAATGAAGCTGGTTCTCCTCTATCTACAGAACTATCAAATACCGTTCCATCAGGTGTAGTTCCATGATAATGTACCGTTACATTTGATGTTGCAACAGGTTGTGCTCCATTTCCTTCTTTTAATACAATGTATTGTAATCCGCTTGCTGTAACTTGTACACCTTCTTTAGCTTTGTTTTCCTCCAAAAATTTAAGCCCTTCTTCTTTTACATTACCGTACATGGCTTCTTGCTCTTCTTGTTTCTTAGCCATTTCAGCCATTTGTTTTTTCTGAGAATACATTTGAATAATGCCTTGTGATTCATCTTTAGTAATCATCAATTCATTAGAATCAATAGCGTCCTTAAACCCTTTAATATACGCATCCATATTTCCTTCACCAAACTGTGTTAGCATACCATTTGCTGAATTTATTCCGATAGCATAACTAACTGAATCAATATTGTTATTTAAAATAATTGTTGCTGAATCTGAACCACCTTCATTTCCACAAGAAAATAAAGCGATTGCTCCAACAAGAGATAATGTAATTTTTTTCATTTTAATCTATTTAACGTTTACTATTTCTAATTCATAAATTACAGTTGTAAAAGGAGGAACTACGCGTGTAGTAGAGCCTTCTTCTCCAAAAGCAAGCTGCGAAGGTATGATAATTTTTGATTTCTCCCCTTTCTTCATTCCTTTAATTGCAATATCTAATCCCTTAATAACCTGTCCTGGAGTTCCGTAAGTAAAAGTAAATGCTGTTGCTCCAGATATTTTATCAAACTCTAATCGATTTATAAAATAACCTTTATAGCTAATCGTAATAACATCTCCATTCGCAACTTTCTTTCCTTCACCATTTGTTAGTTGTTCTGTATAAATTCCTTGATGAAATTTAGTATTAACTTCTTCTAAATATTTAGTTAGAAGAAGCTGTTCCATCATTTCCTTATCATAAGCTTGTCTTTGAGATAAGTACTCCCCTTTTGTAAAAAATTGATGGACTTTTATGTTAACTTCAACAAATTTAGATGTTGTTTCATTAAATGTTATTGGTTTAAACTCCTCTATAATTTTTTCTTTTGAAACCATAAAACTACAACTGTCGCCCTCTTTTAAATATTGAATTAAAAAGGTAAGCTCATTGTTTTTAAGGCTAACTACATCTGCTTTGTAATGTTTGTAAAGCAAGCCTTCTTCTCCTGTTATTTCAACACTCACAATTGCATGATCTGCTAATTCACTACTCTTATTGCTTTCTTCAAAAGACAACAACTTTAAATAAACATCATCCTCTTTTTGAGTGTAATCTGGGAACTTATTTTCACAAGAAAATAGTGCAACAGCTAATAATGATATGATTACTATTCTTTTCAAAAAATACTACTTAATGGCAACCAACTCAATATCATAGACTATTGTAGACCTAAACGGAATTTTCTTAAAATCGCCAGCCAATCCATGAGCCAAATGAGAAGGGATAATGATAATTGCTTTATCTCCAACACTCATAAAAGCAATCCCTTCATGTAATCCACTTTCAACATAGTCTTTCCCTACAGTAAATTCCTCTACACCTTCTTTAGTGGAATAACATTCTGTTCCATCTAATAAAGTAACGGTGTATTTTACAATGGCTCTTTGCCCAGTTGTGACTGAATTACCTTCAACATCATTATAAATATGATAATGTAACCCTGTTTGGGTTTTTGTCATCACTAAATTTTTTTTATTGATGTAAGCTTCAATTTGTTTGGCTTCAATAGTTGTAGCTTTCTTATTGGCTGCTAACAAATCTTCTTGCAATTGATTCATATCAATCTGTTGAAACTCCTCAGTATCTCCCGAACAAGAGATAACAATAACACTTAGTATGATGTATAAAAATCGCATTTTATTTTAGCTATACTCAGTTTAATTATATTGTTTCATTACTTCTTCCACTTTTTTAATTGCCTCTTCTAAACTAACCTCTAGCATTCCTCCAGCAGCATAAATATGTCCACCACCATTAAAATGTTCATTGGCAATTTTGTTTACATGAAAATCATCTTTAGATCTAAACGAAAAGCTAATATTATCTTCCTTTTCTGTAATAAGAACTGTAAATTTTATTCCATCAATAGATAACGGGTAATTTACCAATCCTTCAGAATCTCCTTTTTTAAAAGAAAACTGTTTAAGCTCTTTTTGAGATAGAGATATGTATGCTGCTCCATATTCTGGGAAAACTTTCATTTTTTCTGTTAACGCATGTCCCAATAATCTTAATCGATGTTCTGAATAAGTATCATAAACTTCTTGATGTATTTTAGATCCATCCACTCCTAAATCTATTAAATGTGCTATTATTTGATGGGTTTTAGAAGTCGTAGAAGGGTAACGAAAAGATCCTGTATCTGTCATTATTCCACAATAAATACATTCTCCAATTGCTTTATCTAATTTATCTAGTTCTCCTAAATTCTCTATAAACTCGTAAATCAACTGAGATGTAGAACAACTCTTTGTATCTACAATATAATGATCTGCAAAATCTGCTGGATCTTGATGATGGTCTATTACAACCTTCGTAGCCTCAGATTTCCCTAAAGGATTTGATAAATCACCAATTCTGTTTAAGCTATTATAATCTAATGAAAAGATTAAGTCTGCTTTCTCTATTAATTTTTCAGCTTCTTCAACTTGGGTATCATAATGAATAATACTTTCGGTTTCAACCATCCAATTTAAAAATTCTGGAAAAGCATCTGGAACAATAACTACAACATCCTTATTCTTCTTTTTTAAGAAATGGTATAACGCTAATGAAGATCCTATAGCATCTCCATCAGGTGATTTATGTGTAGTTATTACAATTGATTTTGAATCACTTAGTATTTGTTTTATCTCTTGCATTCTCTTTAAAATAAAAAACCCTGATGAATAATCATCAGGGTTGTAAATATATTTAAAATCTATTAAAATCCTGTACCATAAAAGCCAGTTTTTGGGGTAGTCATGTGTTCTACTAAAACACCAATACAACCCATATCACTTGATTTCATCATTTTCTTTTTCTTTCCCTTTGTAGAAGATCCTCCACTACCCCCAGGAATACTAATTTCTAATGTTAGTCTTCGTGTAGATTCTACTGTAAATTCAATCTCATTAGAAAATCCGTCTTCACTATTATCATAAAGTAACTGTTTTTGTCTTTCAACAACAATTTTAGTGACTTTAGTAATTACTTCTTTTTCTTTTCCTGTTGAAACTCCTCCTCCACCTTCACATGTGTAACATTCTTCACCATCAGTCTCTCCAGTTCCACTACAGCCTCCACACTTTTTAAATTCTTCTTCCATTGTTTTAGTTTCGATTACTTTCTCCACTTTAACTTTTTTGGTTTCATAAATTTTAAACTTAATCTGAGTACCTAAATTTTCATCCATGCACAAAGAAACTCTGTAATCTTGCCCTTTGTAAACAATAATGTTTAATTCAGAAGTTTGTCCTTTACTGAACAATGCACTTTTTGATTGTCCATTTAATTTGAACATCTCATTTTCTGATGGCATACAGTATTTTGTATGAAAGTAATTACAGTATTGACTGAATGACATTGCAGGAATCATTATGATTTCAGCAAGTAGAACTATTTTATTAGTGTGTTGTTTCATCTTCATGTTTTT
>JAESUI010000186.1 GCA_016763135.1 Flavobacteriales bacterium | reverse complement strand
TTCAAAAAATTCATAACAAAGTAATTCACTCACCAGTTCTTCACAATCATTAAACTCAGGGTATTTAACACTTATTTTATAAATATCGTCAGAACCAGTTCGATTGGAACTAAAATAACCTTCAGTCTCATTCTCGTTAAAAACTATAGAAAAATCATCATAAACAGAATTGATTGTAGAGTCCATAATATAAGGGGCATTCCATTTATTTTCATAAAGTTTAGACACATAAATATCTAAGCCGCCAAAAACTGAAGGCCTATCTGACGAAAAGTATAGTTTATTGTTTGCATCAAAAAATGGAAACATTTCGTTGGCATCAGTATTTATTCTCTCTCCAAGATTAATCAGAGAATCACAAATCCCATCTGTAATTACAGTGTAATAGATATCAACGCCACCGTATCCAGTAGATTTATCACTTACTACATACAAGCGCTTACCATCAGAAGATAAAGATGGTTGACCAACATTATACTCTTTAGAATTGAAAGAACACGCCATCACATCTCCCCATTTTTCTCCATCAAAAATTGATTTAAATACACCTAACTTATTTTCAATTTTAGTGCTATTTTTTAATGTTTTAGAAGACGTAATGTTTCTTGTAAAATAAGCGGTATTCCCATCTTTACTAAACGTAATTGGTCCATCATGAAAACTTGTTTTTAATTCCGAGCTAAAAAGTTCTTTCTCCGCAAACATTCCATTTTCTATAGGCACAAAATAAATATCTGTTAATTGTTTCCCTGTTTCATCATCGATATAAGTTAATGCCTCATTATTAGTATTTACACCACAAAATACAATTCCGTTTTTATAGTAAACTGGGGCATATTCTTTTTCTGATGTGTTGATGCTAATATGCTCAATAACGATTTCATCTTGAGCAGTAACAAATTGAGTACAAACTATTAATCCTGCTAATATGATATAGTTAATTATCCTATTTATCATTAGAAAAATCTTGGATCAATTGATTTTACTTTATACCTAAAATCATAACGTAAAAAAACTTCATGACTTCCGTTATTGTATTTTTGTAATTGAGACAGGGTGTGATCATATGAATATCCTAAAATTAATTGGTCTGTAAGATGTAACTGAACCATTCCAACAATAGCATCTTTTGTTCGATAAGAAATACCAAAACCAATAGTATTATTAATGTCCACAACAGCATTAATATCAAATTGATAAACAGTGCTTGGTAAGTATCGAGATAAAAATGACGGTTTAAAAATAATTTTATCAGTTATATTTATGTTTAATCCCGCTTCTAATAAATAATTATAATTACTAAAATCATTTTCAATTTTATAGCTAGAAGAACTTCCCTCTAATTTATGTTGTAAAAACATAGGAATTGAAAACCCTGCAAAATATCTTGGTGTTTTATAATAAACACCAGCACTGAAATCAGGAAAAATATATTGAGGGGAATCTGCAGAAAAAACAGCATCATCGGCATTTGTTGTTTTTATTTGACTCCATTGATTATTTGAAAACACAGCGCTCCCAGAAAGTCCGAATGACAAAACCTTTTTATTTCTGCTTCTTATTTTGTAAGCAAAACTTGCTGAAATATTATTTTCTTTACTAACACCAATTACATCCCTAAAAAACATCAATCCTAAACCTATTTTCCCTTTCAGTGCAGGACCATGAATAGATATATTTTGTGTAGATGGAGCTCCATCTAAATTAATCCATTGCTTACGATACGAAATACTGGCTGTATAAAAATCTAATGCTCCAGCATAAGCAGGATTAATCACTAACCTATTCATCATATACTGGCTTGTTATAGGAACTTGCTGAGCAAAAATTACTGAGCAAAACAAAACTAATGATATGATTACAATCCCTTTTTTCATCTTTTAATTACAACATAACCACTATATTCTTCAGAAAAATCTATGAGTCTAATAATATAGAAATAAGTATCGTCAGGCAAAGTGTTTCCACCATTAGAATCTCCATTCCAATCATTTTGATAATTGTTAGTTTTATACAATTCAACACCCCATCGATTAAAAATAACAACTTCATTATTCATTCTTTCAATGCCTGGAATAACAAATAAATCATTATTACCATCTCCATTTGGAGAAAATCCATTTGGAACATTTAATCCGCCAACAATAACATTTACTTCATCAAAAGAATCTGGACATGTCCCATTTACAATTGTCCATCTGAAAATATTATCACCTATTGATAAGTCAGAAACCATTGACAATGAATTTAGATTGTCATCAACTACACCATTTCCTGAAATCAAAGACCACAGCCCTACTCCTACAAAAGGGCTTAAAGCTTCTAAATTAGTATTTTGATTAATTAATATGTGCTGGTCTTCTCCTGCATCAGCTATAGAGGGCTTAAGATCAACTTGAACCGTCATTACACATGAATTAGAATTGCCACTTGCATCAAAAGCTGTCCAATTAATAAGAGTTATTCCAACTGGATAGATTCCTGAAGCATTGTTTGTTAAATTAAAATCGTTCACAACATTGCCTACAAGACAATTATCTCCCAAATTAGGTAAAGGAATTGTCACATTGGTATTACATAATATAGTATCATTTGGACAAACGATTGTTGGGTTTTGATTATCAATAACAGTTACTAAAAAAGAACAGGTATCGGCTAAGCCTGAAGGGTCGGTTGCTACAAATGTATTTGTTGTAATTCCTTGTGGAAAAGTAGCTCCACTTGGTAATCCAGAAATCTGACTAATGGTAAAAAAGCAGTTATCAAAAGCTGAAATGGTGTAATTAAATACTGCATCACAAGAATTATTATCTGTATTTATCATTGTATCATTAACACAAGTTATTGATGGTTCTTCAGCATCAATGACAGTTACATCAAAAGAACAAGTTGTAATGTTTAAGGAATTGTCAATCACGGTCCATACAACAGTTGTTAATCCAACTGGATATATATCTGAGGCATCACCACCACCATTATAATCATTAAGTAAACTACCTATACCACAATTGTCAGAATTAAGTGGAATCCCTATTGTAATTGTTGCATCACATAATCCTAAATCATTATTTACTATAGTATCATTAGGGCAAGAGATAATTGGATCTATTGTATCACTTAATAAAACCATAAAAGTGCAAGTATCAATATTCCCATTACCGTCATTAGCCGTTAAAGTTATTAGTGTGTCAGAAAATATAATTACGCCAGGAGTAGGCAACTGAGTTACAACTATTGCAACAGCAGCTGTACAATTATCTCCTACAGATATAGGTGAGTAATTAGGTAATGTAAAGGAGCAGTTGTTCCCAAAAAATTCTGTTGTATCTCCGGTGCAAGTAATAGTTGGTTTTATGGTATCAACAAGAGTTACAATAAAAATACAGGAATCAATGTTTCCAACAATATCAGTAACATATATCGTGATATTTTGAGTCGTACTATGACCGGAAATTATAGTTCCAATTAAAGGAGATTGAGAAACTATTATTGACAGATTAGCAGTACAGTTATCTGCGAGACCAATTACACCTGTATAATCAGGGATTGAAAAATCACAGTTTATATCTACAAACTCATTAGTATTGGCTGGACAAATAAAAGTGGGAGGTTCATTATCTGTAACAGTTACTGTAAAATTGCATGAGGAAGTATTTCCTGATACATCTGTAATAGTATAAATAACAGTTGTAATCCCAACATTGAATACTGAACCACTTACATCATTCAAACCAGAACCGATAGTTACTCCAGTTAACGTGTAATTTACACTATCAATCACACAATTATCTGATACAATTGTAGGAGCAATTCCATTTACTATTGCTCCGCAAATTCCAACATCATTATTTGTATTTACATTTGGAGGACATGAAATTGCTGGAGCTTCGTTATCAATAACAGTAACCGTGAAAGTACAATTGGATGAGTTTCCAAAAAAATCAGTTACAGTGTAATTTACATTAGTTACACCAACATTAAAGATAGTTCCACTAGCGTCACTTAAACCTGAACCAATAGTTGCTCCAGTAAGCACATAATTAACACTATCTATTGCACAATTATCTGCTGGAGTTGGTATTATTCCATTTACAACGGCACTACAACTCCCAACATCATTACTAATATTTACATTACCAGGACAGCTTATTGTTGGGTTTACATTGTCTGTTATATTAATGGAGAAGTTACAACTTGTAACATTTCCAGAAGTATCAGTTACTGTATAAGTTACTGTTGTTAATCCAAGATTAAAAGCAATTCCACTAGCATCATTTAATCCACTCCCAGTTGTAGCCCCTGTTAAAACAAAATTCACACTATCTATCACACAATTATCTCCTGAGGCAGTTGGTGCTATACCAATTACAACTTGACTACAACCAGCGGTATTTGTGTTAAAATTACTTGGGCAAGTAATGGTTGGATTTTCATTATCAACAACTGTAACTGTAAATGAACATGAATCTTGAAGTCCCAAACTATCCGTTACCATGTATTGTACAGTAGTAATCCCAATGTTAAAAGTAGTTCCACTAGCATCGTTTACTCCGCTTCCAGTTGTAGCTCCAACTATGCTGTATGTTACAAATGGATTTGGGCAGTTGTCATTTCGCACTGGGGTCAATCCATTTACAACTGCAGAACAATTTCCTACATCATTATTTACAACAACATTAACGGGGCAAGTAATTGTAGGTGGTGGATTTGAAATAGTAAAATTATTTGATGTAGCAAAATCAAACCCAGGTGAAGCTCCGGCTATAGCTCCATTTACACCATCATCTTCAATTTTTAGTTGAACAGTAAGGTTATTATTGGTACAAGTACTACTGATTTCTGCATCAAAGCAAAATGTGTAAGCTCTGCAATTATAACCTATTCCTCCAAAACCATCTCCCCAAAGTTGAGGCCCACTATAATTAAATCCCCATTCTATTGAATTGGTCGGGCCATCATAAACTCCTGTCCATTCTCCACCGCCATCATAAAAACCGTTCGGACCAGGAGAAGTAGGAACCATATTGGTTATGTTAGTATAACAAGAACCTAGATTCATTGATAACGTATCTAACCATTCTCCTCCAAATATATTCTGAGTATAAATAGTATGACAGACAGAAACTGTTTCACATGGATTAACATCTAAAGTAGTTGACCCATTAACAGTAACATGTAAACCATCATTATCAACATCCAACCCACAATTGGTTTCACCAAATTCGATACCTGAAACGATGCAACTGAATGATATGTCATAAGAATCAATACCATCAGTTTCAGAATCAACCACAAAATAGTAGGTCCCTGGACCAACGGCACTAAAAACAAGTTGATTTTGTCCATTTGAATCAAAATCTTGATCAACAATATTATAGTTATCTGAAGAAAGGCATCCAGAACCGAGAGGACAAGATCCTCCAACCCAAAAAACATTTACTGTTGTATCGCTTGCATCAATAACATTACTCAATGTTATGCCTAATAAGTAATTACCCGTTGGCACGGTAACTTGATAATAAACATCTTCCCCTGGAGTTGGTGTTCCCGTACACGTAAACATCCCACCGTTGTTTCCTGAACCAACTGTAGTCTCTCCAATTAAAACATCTCCACATGAAACCACTGTTGGATTTACAGCAGACTCCACTATCACATCAAAAGAACAAGAATCGACATTTCCACTATTATCAGTTAAATAAACTGTTATTGGATTAATTCCTGAATTTACCACTGTGCCTGGAATTGGAATTTGATTAACGCTGGTTATTCCACAAGAAGCAAATGGTGTCGTCATAACTGTATAATCTAAAAGGGTATATTGGCAAGATGCATTAGCAGTAACTGTTTGGTTTGCTGGACAAACAATGCTTAAAGAACATAAATTTAATTTAGCAACAAAACCATTATTTTGAGCATCAGTTGTTAAATTTGTTGCTCCAAATGCACTTAGCAAATCATAAGAACCACCAGTATAAATACTTCCTACATTATCAATCCCTA
>JAESUI010000185.1 GCA_016763135.1 Flavobacteriales bacterium | reverse complement strand
GAAGATTGTACATTAAAATTCTACACAGGAATTACTCCTAATGGAGATGGTAAAAATGATATTTGGATTATTGATAACATAGAAATGTTTCCTGAAAATACAATAAGAATATTTAACCGTTGGGGAAATCAAGTGTTTTATGAAACAGGTTATGATAATATAGAGAGAGTTTGGGATGGTACAGGAGATGATGGAGAGTTAACAGATGCAACATATTTTTATGTTGCTGAAGTGGCTGGGAAAATTTATAAAGGCTGGGTAGAACTGACTAAATAATAACCTATTGAAACGAACGAAACGATGAAAAAAATACTATTAATAATACTGCTATTAGTTGGCACACTGCAAACTTTTTCGCAGCAGGACCCTCAGTATAGCTTGTATATGTTTAACCCATTAGGTGTTAACCCAGGTTATGCAGGAAGCAGAGAGGTGTTAAGTGCTGTTTTGGTTCATAGAAGCCAATGGATAGGATTAGAAGGAGCCCCAGAAACTCAAGCTTTGGCTATTAATACCCCATTAAAAAATAAAAAAATGGGGGTAGGGTTACAAATTGTAAATGATAAAATTGGACCTAAAACTGTTCAAACGTTTACATTAGCTTACGCATATCGATTAAAATTAGGGAGAGGGAAATTAGCATTTGGTTTAAGAGGAGGGATACTGAATTATAATTATGACTGGAATAAAATAGAATATAAAGATGAAGATGATGTAATTCCTAATACAGCAGCAGAAAGCTTTATGTTACCAACAGTTGATTTTGGCATCTATTATAATACAAGAACAATGTATTTTGGAATAGCTCTAGACCATATTAATAGAGCTCAATTTAATTTAATTGAGGGACAGGACAGTATAAATTCAGCGGCAAGAGTGTATTCAAACTTTACAGCAACTTTTGGAAAAGCTTTTGTTATAAGTGATAATTTAATAATTAAAACATCACTTATAACTAGACTTGCTCAAGGTGCAGGGAATATTGACATTAATTCAAGTGTTCTATTTAAAAATAAAATTTTATTTGGAGTAACGTTACGTACATCTGGTGCTTTAGTGTTTATGACAGAAATAAATCTTTCTAAAAACTTAAGAATGGGAATAGCATATGATGTTGATGCAAGTAAAATAGCGCGTTCAACATCAGGGTCGTTTGAAGTTTTTGTTGGGTATGATGTTGGTTTGTTTAAGTCAAAAGTAGTTTCACCAAGGTATTTTTAAATTAAGAATGACACAAAAAGGATTTATAAGGATAGGGTTTATGCTGATTATGGTAATCGGTATAAGTAGTGTCTCGTTTGCACAATTAAAAAAAGCAAATAGCTATTTTGAGCAAGAGCAATTTAACGATGCTGTAAAATATTATAGTAAGGTATTAAAGAAAGATGCGTCTAATAAAGAAGCTACTCAAAATATAGCTTTTGCATACCGCAAATTAAAGGACTACCCGAATGCTGAAGTTTATTATGCAAAAGCAACAGAATTAAACCCAGAAGAAAGTACAAACTACCTTTATTACGGACAGACATTAAAAAATAATAATAATATTAAAGAAGCAAAAGTTCAATTTGAAAAATTTGTGGCTAAAAACCCAAGTAGCTTCATAGGTAAATTAATGGTTCAATCTTGTGGAGATATTAGAGATTGGGAAGTAGAGGAGAAAGCTTTTGAGGTTTCTAATTTAAAAAATATTAATACCGAAAATGCAGATTTTTGTCCTTTAGTATATAAGGATGGGATAGTTTTTGTTTCGGAAAGAGGACTAGATTTAGTAAATGAGAACCATTATGAGATGTCTAACCAACCCTATTTATCAATCTTTTTTGCAAGAAAAGATAAGGAGTATAGAAAAGCAAAACATTTTTCAAATCAGTTAAATTCACTTTATCATGATGGACCAGTATCAATTTCATCAGATGGGGGAATTATATATTTTACTCGAGTAGATAAAAAAGAACAGGGCAAAAGCTATACAAATAAACTAAAAATATTCTCTGCTACTTTGGATGGAAAAAAATGGAAAAACATCACTGCTTTTGTTCATAATAGTGCTAGTTACTCTGTCGCTCATCCTTGGATTTCAGAAGATGGTAAGCAACTGTTTTTTGCTTCAGACATGCCAGGAGGAAATGGAGGGATGGATATATATGTTTCAACAAAACAAGGTGAAGAATGGGGTAAACCTGTTAATTTAGGGAAAGGAGTAAATACGACAGAAAATGAAGTTTTTCCATATTATAGAAAGGGTACATTATATTTCTCTTCAGAAGGGCATTCAGGATATGGAGGACTAGATGTTTTTTCTGTGAGAGAAGAAGATAAATGGGTAAATCCAGTAAACTTAAAATCGCCATTAAATTCTCCAAAAGATGATTTTGGTATTTTCTACAAAGATGATGAAAATGGATATTTTTCATCGAATAGAGAGGGTGGCTTAGGAAGCGATGATATTTACAGTTTTGTTTGGAGCACATTAAACCCTCAAACATCAATGTCTGGTTTATTAGAGTACGATAAATTAGCTTCTGCTGGAACAACAATAAATTTATTGGATGAAAATGATAATGTAATCCACACGGTAGTAACTGATGAATATGGGAAATTTAAATTTGATAAATTAGATTTAGATGAAAACTATTTATTGAGTATAGATGCAAATGATGATAGCTTTTTAGAAGGAGCTAAACTTTATATGACCAATTCAAATGGAGAAAAAGTATTGCTTGCAAACAAAATAGGAAAAGGAAAATTCAAGTTTCAAGCCTTACCTTATGAGTATTATGATGAGCTTGAATTATTAAAAGAAGAGGATGAAAGTTTATTTACGATAAGTGTGTTTGGTCAAATTTATCAAAAACTACCTGGAGATTATTCTGGAGGAATGGAAGTGTGGGTTGTTGATGATGAAGGGAATATTATTGGTAAAGCTAAAGCTGATAAATATGGGAAATTTTCATTCGATAAACTTTCGCCAGATGAGCAATATTTATTTATGTTAGCTGAAGATGATGATGGTTTAAATATGATTATTGTAGATGAAAATGGGAATGTTATTGATGCCGCGAAAAGGCTGATTGATGGAAAATATCGTTACATAAGATTGGATGCAGATCAGAATGTAATTACCTTAATTAATGAAATTGATGAAATTATTAAAATAGCAGAAAATGAAAACTTCATTATTTCTAAAGTATTATATGAATATCGTTCTGCTAAAATTAATGAAGATGCAGCTAAAGAATTAGATAAGTTAGTTATTATTCTTAAGAAGAATAAAGACATTGGGGTTGAATTAAGTTCTCATACCGACTCTAAAGGAAGTGATTCCTATAATATGGAACTTTCTCAAAAAAGAGCAGATGCCGCAGTTGAATATGTTGTTTCTAAAGGAATAGATCCAAGTAAAATTATTGCTAAGGGATTTGGAGAAACAGAACCAGTTGCACCTAATGAATTACCAAATGGAAAAGATAATCCAGAAGGAAGAGCTAAAAATAGACGTACAGAGTTTAAGGTTATTAAATTAAAGTAGGGGAGTGAAGAAAGTACTGGTATTCTTAATTGTAACACTATTTTCATTTAATAGTATTGCTCAACAAAGTAGTATAAAGTTTGGCCGTATTGGGCTCAAGGAAGGCTTGTCTCAAAGCGATGTGTTAACTATACAACAAACTAAAAATGGCTTACTTTGGTTTGGAACACAAGATGGGCTAAACTCATACAACGGTTTTGAGTTTAATGTTTATTCGCATGATTTGTTAGATTCGTTTTCTATTTCTAACAGTTTTATTCATATAATTTTAGAAGAAGATGATAGCTTATTATGGCTAGGAACTGAAAATGGTTTAAACTTATTTAACACAGCTACTCAGAAATTTACCAACCTTTTTCATGAAAAAGCCTATCAAAAAAAGAAAATAAATGTTTGGGCATTAACAAAAGACTCTGTAAATACCATGTGGGTAGGAACTGATAAGGATCTTTTTAAGATTAATACGAAAACGTATAAGCTTGAAAAAATTCACCTTCAGTTAAGTACTCAAAACAATAAAATAAACATTAGAAAAATATTAATTACCAAAGAACATAAATTACTAATTGCTACAGAGGGGAATGGGTTAATTTATTATAATCCTGAAACTGATGATACGCGGCAATACTATATGGGGAATACATTGCTTAAAAGTGATGTAATATGGGATTTACATCAAGAGTCTGATGGAGGAGTGGCTATAGCAACGAATAAAGGAGTTAATTTTTTCGATGTCAAAAAGAAGAAAATAACATCTATAAAAATATTGGATAATGTAATAGGGAATAATGTTATCAAAGCCATTTTTGAAGATAGATCTGGAATTATATGGATAGGAACCGAAAGTAATGGTTTGTATAAGCTAAAATCACTCTCTAATGTAGATCATTATGTTTACGATGCCAATCAGAACACTAGCCTTAATAGTGATAAAATTAATACTATTTACGAAGATTCTTATGGTATTATTTGGATAGGTTCACAAGCGGGGATCAATAAATTTGATAAACAGAAACAATATTTTAAACATCATCAACATTGGCCAAACAAAACCAAAACGATTAATAGCAATATGACATGGTCATTGTTTCAGAATGATGAAAATGGTGATATATGGGTTGGAACAGATAAAGGAGTTAATGTGTTTGATGGAAAAACAGGAGATGTGAATGTTCTTGTCCCTAACTTTCCTTTTACCAATAAGAAAAAGAATACAGGGGTATATTCAATTTTTAAAGACCAAGAAGAAATAATATACATAGGTACAGATGGAGGTGTTTTCTCTGCTGAGAAAGGAACTCTTACGCATGTTAAAGATAATGTAAATCATCAGAATGAAGATAGGACATATGTTATAATTGAAGACAATAAAAATAGGTTGTGGTTTGGGACAAAGGAAGGGGTTGTTGTTTTAGAAAAAGACAGAAAAACATTTCAAACCTATACAATTAAAGATGGTTTGCCAAGTGAAGTAATAAGAGCTTTATATAGTGACAAGCAGGGTGATGTTTGGATTGGAACAGATGGAGGTGGTTTATGTAAGGTAATTGAAAAGGATCATAAAATTGAGTTTAAAATTTATCAAACAGATCAGGAAAAATTGAACACGATAAGTAATAACACCGTTTTATCAATTCATCAAGATGATAATGGGTTTTTATGGATAGGAACCTTTGGTGGAGGCCTTAATAAATTCAATCTTAAAACAGAAAAATTCACTTTGTTTACCCGAAAAGACGGGTTAGCTAATAATGTGATATATGGTGTTCTTGAAGATAAAAAACACAACTTATGGCTGAGTACAAATAAAGGAATATCTTCATTTAATCCAACAACGAATCAATTTAAAAACTTTGATGAAACTGATGGTTTGCAAAGTAATGAGTTTAATAATGGAGCCTATTTTAAAAGTAAATCAGGTCAAATGTTTTTTGGAGGAATAAATGGATTCAATTCTTTTTATCCTGAAGACATAAATATAAATAGAACCAAAGCGAAGCCAATTATTACTAAGTTTTATTTGTTTAATAAGCCAGTTAAAATAGGGCCTAATCAAATTCTTAAAAAGCATATTTCTGTATTAGATGAGATAGTATTAGAATATAGGCAAAATGTAATTTCATTAGAATTTGCTTCAATTCATTATTCTTATCCATTAAAAAATCAACATAAATACATGTTAGAAAATTTTGATGAAGATTGGGTAGATATTGGGAATAATAGAAGAGCTAATTACAATCTAAATCCTGGTGAATATATTTTTAAGGTGAAGGTTGCAAATAGTGATGGTATTTGGAGTGATGAGGTAGCGAAAATAAGAATTATAGTAGAACCACCTTTTTGGAAAACACTATGGTTTATAATTATTTTCTACATATTATTTCCATTACTAATGGTTCTTGGAATAGTAAAATATAGAATTAATCAGGTAAAAGCACAAAAAGAATTGTTAGAAGTACAAGTAAGAGAACGAACTTATGAAGTGCTAAAACAAAAAGAATTACTAGAAATAGAAAAAGAAAAAACAGAAAAGTTATTATTAAATATATTGCCTGCAGAAACTGCCGAGGAGCTAAAAGCAAAAGGAAGAGCTACGGCTCGAAAATACAGAATGACATCTATTATGTTTACTGATTTTAAAAGTTTTACTCAAATTGCAGAAGCTATAAAACCAGAAGAACTAGTTGCAGAACTTGATAATTATTTCAAAAAATTTGATGAAATAATTGAGAAGTACGATGTAGAAAAAATTAAAACTATTGGTGATGCATACATGTGTGCAGGAGGCATTCCTATTAGAAACAAAAGTAACCCAATAGATATTGTTTTAGCTGGATTAGAGATTCAGCGATTTGTGGCGATTTATAATAAAACTAAAGAAGAAGGTGGAGGGAAAGGTTGGGGGCTTAGAATTGGAATACATACAGGGGCGGTAATTGCTGGAGTAGTTGGAATTAAAAGGTTTGCATATGATATTTGGGGAGATAGTGTAAACGTTGCAAGTAGGATAGAAGCGGCAAGTAATATCGGTAAAGTAAATATTTCTGGCGTAACGTATGAACTGGTTAAGGAGTTTTTTACTTGTGAATATAGAGGGGAGATAAAAGCTAAAAACAAAGGACATATTGATATGTATTTTGTGCATTCTATTAAACCAGAATTATCGGTTAATGGAGAAGGTGTTGTTCCTAATGAATTGTTTCAAAAATATGTTGACTTACATATTTATAGTAGCATTCATTACCGTAAGGCAGAGAAATACATCGTAGAAAGATTAAAGAAAGAGTTGCCAGATAATTTACATTATCACGATTTAAGACATACAACTGATGTTTGTGCGGCTGTTGAACGTTTAGCGTTGATGGAGGGGATTGAAGGTGACGATATCTTCTTACTTAAGACTGCAGCATTGTACCATGATGCGGGGTTTGTTCATCAGTATGAAAATAATGAAGATATTGGTGCTGCTTAGCACAAGAAGTACTTCCAAGATTTGGATATACTCAAGACCAAATTGATAAAATAGGTCGATTAATACAAGCAACGAAAGTACCCCAAAAACCTGACACACATTTGCAACAAATTATGTGTGATGCAGATTTGGATTATTTGGGTGGAGATGAATTTCATCCAATTGCGGATAAGCTAAAGCGAGAGTTAATGGAAAGAGATATCATCTCTTCAGATAAGCAATGGGATGAACTCCAAGTTAAATTTTTAGAGGCGCATACCTACTTTACAAAAACAGCAATAGAACTAAGAAGAGTAAATAAGTTAGCTCGTTTAGAAGAGGTTAAAGAAAGGTTAAAAACTTATAATTAGTTCTTTCCCGTTGGTATTTTTAGTAACAAGTTAAGCGAAGCGAAAATGTGTTACTAAAAATTATACGCAATCCAAGCGAAGCGCAGAATTTTATTTTTTGTTAACGGTTAGTATAAGAGCAGTAGTGGATTAAAATTCACCTACTTTTCGGAAAGCAATATACTCAATTAAAAGCAATAGTCGTTCAAGTTTACACCTGAACCGCTATTGCTTTTATACATTGTTGTATGGCGTTTTTATTTTATTCTTCTTTCACTCGTTTTGATAGGTAGATCATTTATACTGGCATTACGCTTTGTCATCAATCCATTTTTGTCAAATTCCCAGTTTTCATTTCCATAGGCTCTAAACCAATTCCCATCCAAATCACGATATTCGTATTCAAATCTGACAGCTATTCTATTTTCTCGAAAACCCCATAATTCTTTTTTGAGTTTATAATCTAATTCTTTTTTCCATTTGAGCGTTAGGAAATTTTTAATTTCATTTCGTCCATTTAAAACTCTGTTCTGTTTCTCCATTCGGTATTGATACTATATGCTAAACAAACTTTTTCAGAATTCTTTGTGTTTCAAGCATTTTCAGCCATTTGAACTTTTTGTTTAGCTGTTTCTAATGTGAATGGTGGTAATGGTGGTTTTTGTTCCATATTTTTATTTGATCAATAATTGACTTCAGTAATTTTTTATTATTACATGATTATCAATAAATTACCTTGTCTTTTCTGTTTTTTTTAGATATTTATACCATTAGTAAATTTATCATTTTTAATGCAACATTTGATGCAGACGCAGGGTTTTGTCCTGTAATCAAATTTCCATCATTTACAACATACGATTCAAAGGGTTTAGTATGTGAAAATATTGCTCCTTGTTTTATTAACTCTTCATCAAGCATAATGGGATTACACCTCCAAG
>JAESUI010000184.1 GCA_016763135.1 Flavobacteriales bacterium | reverse complement strand
TGTTCTTCTGAAATTAAACTAGCTCCAGTAAGAATAGCAATGTCTTCTAACATCGCTTTTCTTCTATCTCCAAAGCCAGGAGCTTTTACAGTCGCTATTTTTAAACCACCTCGTAATTTATTTACTACTAAAGTAGCCAATGCTTCTCCATCAACATCTTCTGCAATAATTAACAATGGTTTTCCTGATTGAGCAACTGGTTCTAGAAGAGGTAAAAGATCTTTCATATTAGAAATCTTTTTATCATAAACTAAAACATAAGGGTCTTCCATTTCAACAAGCATTTTTTCAGCATTAGTCACAAAATAAGGAGACAAGTAACCCCTGTCAAATTGCATTCCTTCAACCACATCAACAGTCGTTTCAGTTCCTTTTGCTTCTTCAACAGTAATTACTCCTTCTGTTTTCACCTTAACCATTGCCTCAGCTATTAAACTTCCAATAACATCATCATTATTAGAAGAAACGGTTGCTACTTGTTTAATTTTTTCATTATCCGTTCCTACTGATTTCGACATTTTTTTCAATTCAGCTGACACTACTATTACAGCTTTGTCGATTCCTCTTTTTAAATCCATCGGATTTGCTCCTGCTGCAACATTTTTCAAGCCTGCTTTCACAATAGCTTGTGCTAAAATAGTGGCTGTTGTTGTTCCATCTCCGGCATCATCCGCAGTTTTACTTGCCACTTCTTTAATCATCTGTGCGCCCATATTTTCTACAGGATCACTTAACTCTATTTCTTTTGCTACTGAAACACCATCTTTAGTTACGTGAGGTGCTCCAAATTTTTTGTCTATAATTACATTTCTACCTTTTGGTCCTAATGTAACTTTTACTGCATTTGCTATTTTATCAACTCCATTTTTTAGTCCATCTCTAGCTTCAACATCAAATTTTATATCTTTTGCCATTTTAATCTCTTTTTAAATAGTTAAACTATTGCGAAAATATCTGCTTCGCGCATAATTAAATAATCTTTACCTTCAACTGAAACCTCAGTTCCTGCATATTTTCCATAAAGAACAGTATCTCCCTTTTTAACAGTCATTGGTTCATCTGGTTTACCATTACCAACAGCTACAACTTTACCTCTTTGTGGTTTTTCTTTTGCTGTATCTGGAATAATAATTCCCCCCGCTGTTTTTTCTTCAGCTGCAGAAGCTTCAATAATTACTCTATCTGCAAGTGGTTTAATTTTAATTGCCATATTTCGTTTTTTTAATTTAGTGTTTGATGTTTGCTTCTAGTCACAATCTATACCAATCATAGAAATGACTTATTTACAAGACATATTTTCTGATTTAATAAAAAAAGTGCCAGATAAATATGATTTAACTGACACTTTTTCATAAAATTTTATTTCTTATTATTTCCCATCATCTGAAGCTGGCTCAGCTGTTGGTTGACCAGCTGCTGCCGGAGTTCCTGTCGCAGGAAGAGGAACACCATTATTAATTGGTGCAGAAGGCATTGCTTTTTCATCAATTTGCTCAATCATTTTTGATTGTGCTTCTTCACCATCAGTTGAAACTGATTTTCCAGTAAATGCAGATGAAGCAGTACTTAACACCACTAATGCAATACCCATTGTCCAAGTTGCTTTCTCTAAAAAATCTGTAGTTTTTCTAACACCCATTACTTGGTTGTTTGTAGAAAATGCTGAGTCTAACCCTCCTTTAGGGTTTTGTATTAATACAATTAACACTAAGAGTGCGCAAACGATTATTACTAGTACGGTGATTAATGTGAACATTATTTTAGTTTTTGTTTCAAAATTTTAATTTGGGCTGCAAAATAACTGCTTTTTTTTGGATTTTTCAAGGATAATTTCTCATAAGCACTAATTGCCTCTTGATAATTCCCTTGATCTACATGAATTATTGCTAAAGTTTCACTCACTATTCCTGAATCAGTAACGCTTATGCGCGCCATATTTGTTGGTGAATAGAATGTCGTTTCTTTAGGTTTTATTCTGGGATCTTCTTGTATAAATTTATTAATGATGTCTTTATTTCTCTCTTTTTTACCTTCTAGCTGAACTTCTTCACCATTATAATGTTTTAACCAAGAAGAAAATGAATGTGAAACATCCTCATTAAATAAATTAATTTCTTTTATGGCTACAACTTCCTCTTCAACTTTATCAGATTCTAACAAAATAGAACTACTAACTGCCTGGCTTATATATTCTTTTTCTAAGATATCTAACTCATCTTTCCCTTCTGTTGGAATAAACTTTTCATCAACTAAAGCCTTTTCTTTGGGGCTATTTTCCTCAATCGATTCTTTTACTTGAGAAACTTCCTCAATATTTTGATGAATGTACTCGAATAGTTTTATTCTGTCTGGACAAATTGATGCTGCTTTTTTTAATTGTTCTTCAAACAACATACTGTTATTTGAATTTAATTGTATAGCATACATTAACTGCCCTGTTTGACAATATGGAAACTCCTTAATTATTGGCAAAATCTCATTTTCAGAGACAGTTTTAAGTTGTTCTGAATGGTTTAAATAGTTTATGAAATTATTGACTTGCACGTTTGTTCCTTTGTTATTTTTTACTCTTTTTTGCCTTCTTGTTTATTTAGTTAGCTTTCCTCATCTCTAAAAAATGAAGAATGATGGAATACTATAATTAACTTCTTCTATCATTCATTACTTACCTCATTTAATCATTAATCTCCCTACCAATTACTTACTGCCTTATTAAAAATATCTTGAGTTAATTGATCATTAATATCCTTTATCAACTCATCTTCTATACTCGCTAAATTTTTTGAACTCTCATAGTCTGAAAAGCGAGTGAAACTCGTCTCAAAATCTTGTTCCTTATCTTTAATGTTGGTGAATTTTACTTTAACAGTAATAGACAATCTATTTAAAGCTGCTGTTTCATTACCTTGAATTGCTACCGAAGTAACATTATATCCTGTTATTGAGCCTTCAAATTGTAAATCGCCATCTTTGGTAACTAAATCTAAATTTGTTTGAGAAATGAACCTATCCTTTAAATCCTCTGTAAATGTTTGGGTTAAATTAGCACTTGCCAACGGAGCATAACTCTGAAAAGTTTTTACAGAAACAGTTTTAATATCCTCAGCAATTGAAGCTCCTGTAAACGAGTAATTTACTTTACAGGAGAATGTCAATCCTATCAATAAAATTAAAACAATATTTAAACCTCTTTTCATTAACTATTAATATCGTATTCTTTTATTTTTCGATAAAGTGTTCGTTCAGAAATACCCAATTCGTCAGCTGCTTTTTTTCTTTTCCCACTATATTTCTGTAGTGCTTTAATAATCATTTCTTTTTCTTTATCAGCTAAAGATAATGATTCTTCAACAACCTCTGCGTGCTGCGCACTTCGACTCCGATCAGCATCCAGCAATTCTTCTTTAGGTAAAATTTGCGGTGTATAAACTTTCGTTTCTTCTTCTACTCGTTCCTCTTTATTCTCATACAAACGTTGTACGCTTTGTATAATTGCAGGATTATTTGCCACATCTATTGCTCCCGAATTATTACTTTGCACCAATCCTACAACTATATTTTTTAATTCGGTAACATCTCCTTTTAAATCAAACAACACCTTATACAAAATATCTCTTTCTGATAAATCTGAGTTTTCTCCTCCTTTGTAAACAGTAGGTAAGTTTTGATTATTGTCTTCTGGCAAGTATTTCAATAAAATTTCAGCATTAATATCCCTTGAACTCTCAATAACAGAAATTTGTTCTGCAATGTTTTTCAATTGTCTAATATTTCCTTTCCACCTATAATTTTCTAGTAGCTCAACTGCCTCAGGAGATAATTTAACTGCAGGCATTCTATATTTATTAGCAAAATCTGCTGCAAATTTTCTAAACAATAAATGAATATCCTCTTTACGATCTCGAAGAGCAGGTAAATGAATTGGAACTGTATTTAAACGATAAAATAAATCTTCTCTAAACTTTCCTTTTCTAATTGCTTCAGGGATATTCACATTAGTTGCCGTAACAATTCTAATGTCTGTTTTCATCACTTTAGATGAACCTACTTTTATAAACTCTCCTGTTTCTAAAACCCGTAACAACCTTACTTGGGTTTGAACAGGAAGTTCTGCAACTTCATCCAAAAATATTGTTCCTCCATCTGCAACTTCAAAATACCCTTTACGAGAATCGTGAGCTCCGGTAAATGCACCTTTTTCATGACCAAACAGTTCAGAATCAATTGTTCCTTC
>JAESUI010000183.1 GCA_016763135.1 Flavobacteriales bacterium | reverse complement strand
GATAATAAGGTTTCTTCAGTTTCACTATCATTAGCTTCAATGCAGAAAGGTACTTCGTTTATGTTTACTTCAACCTCTTTAGAAAACGTTTGTAAAGGATAAAAAATTCCATAATTCTTAAATCCCCCTAAAACATTCATGGCAACACTTCCAGAAGTGTGGACTACTATTTTTTCGTTAAATAAAAATTGAGTTGCTACATCATTAATAAAGTCATCTTTAATACAGATGATATAAACATCACTTTCTCTGCTCAATTGCTTGATGTTAGTGCAAGCTGTCGCATTTAGTTTTGTTGCAAGTACAGCAGCATTTTTTGTAGATTTACTATATACTTCATTTATTATAAAACCTTTATCCGAAAAAGCTTTTCCAAGATGTGTGGCTACATTACCAGCACCTATTAATGTTATTTTTTTAATCAAATTAATCCAATTAGACTGTGTAAAAATAACTAATTTTGTTGTCATAATTTGATGATAATATTTATGCTAAATTCTATTAAAAGTATTCTGTTTTCAACGAAGCTAACAGCTTTTTTATTAGTTGTTTTTTCGTTTGCTATTGGCTATGCTACATTTATAGAGAATGATTACGGAACAGCAGCATCTAAAGCCTTAATTTTTAATACAAAATGGTTCGAACTAATACTCTTATTGTTAACTATTAATTTAATAGGTAACGTTTTTAAATACAAGCTTTTCAGGTTAGAAAAGACAACTACTTTGATGTTTCATTTCGCATTTATCGTAATTATTATTGGAGCTGGAATTACTCGCTACATTAGTTTTGAAGGCTCAATGCACATTAGAGAGGGAGAGATGAGTAATACCATTGTTTCTGCAGACACTTACTTACAATTTAAGGTAGATGATAAGGTTGACCAACTAACTTATGATGATGTGCTTTATTTAAATTCTAAGTACAATTCTAAATTCAATCACAGTTTTAATTTTAAGGGTAACCAAATAGCAATAGCCTATAAAGGATTTATTCCAAACTCTATTGATACAGTTGTAGTATCTGATAAAGGAAAAAGTATCATTGAAATTGTTACTGTTGGACAAAGTGGTAGAGTTTCTCGATACATTGAAAGTGGCCAGACTAAGTTCTTTGGTGAATTTCCAGTTGCTTTTAATGATGATTCAAGATCAGAAGCAATTAAAATAAGTGAAACTGATTCAGGGTTAATCATTCTTTCTCCATACGATATTAAATATTTGAGTATGGATGATAAAAGTACTGCTGTACTTGCTAAAGATACTGTTCATCAGTTTAAGAATAGACGGTTATATACAGTCAACGATGTTCAATTAGTATTTAAAGAAGTACATAAAAATGTAGTGATAAAGCAAATGTCTGCTCCAAAAGAAAATAAGAATGGAGAAGATGCTTTAATTGTTGATGTAACATGTAATGATAAGGTTGAAGAAGTTATTCTTTTTGGTGGAAAAGGTTATGCTTCAAATCATACTATTTTCCAATTAGATAATTTAAATATTTCGTTGGCTTATGGTTCTAAACGAATTACAACACCTTTTTCTATTAGATTAAATAAATTTATCTTAGAAAGATATCCAGGATCTATGAGTCCTTCTTCTTTTGAAAGTGAAGTTACATTGCTGGATAACCGTGATGGAGGAGTAGAAATTGACCATAGAATATATATGAATAATGTGTTAGATTATGATGGTTATCGCTTTTTTCAGTCGTCTTATGATCAAGATGGAAAGGGAACAGTACTTTCTGTAAATCATGATTTTTGGGGGACAATGGTTACTTATATTGGCTACTTCTTTTTGTTTTTAGGAATGATTCTCACATTAATGAGGAAAAGTTCCAGGTTTGCATCTTTACGTAAAAGCATTAAAAAATTAAGAGCAAGAAGAGAAGTTATTGTAGGACTATTTTTCTTACTCTCAACGTTCTCAGTTAATAATCTATCAGCTCAGCACGAGGGTCATGATCACGAAAAATCAATACAAACAGAAGAACTGGTTATTGATGAAATGCACGCTGATAAGTTTGCTCATTTGTTGGTACAAGATCAAGGAGGAAGAATAAAACCCATTCATACTTTTGCTTCTGAAGTCTTGCGTAAGCTCTATGGTAAAGAAGAGTTTAAAGGACAATCACCAGCTCAGGTATTGTTAGGAATGATGCATAATCCTTCACAATGGCAAACAGTTAAAATGATTAAAGTTCGTAATCCAGAGTTAGAAAAACAGCTCGGAGCGGAAGATCATTATGTTTCTTTTGTTGATTTCTTTGATGAAAAATTTAATTACATCATTACTAAAGATGTGGAAGAGGCAAAACGTAAAAAACCATCAGAACAAAGCAAGTATGATAAAGAGCTAATTAAAGTGGATGAACGTGTAAACATTTGTTACATGGTGTTTCAGGGCTCATTAATGAAAGTGTTTCCGAAATATAAAGACGCCAACAATACATGGTTTACTAGCATGGATTATAAACAGTTTACAACACATGATTCAATTTTTGTAAAGGCAATTTTGCCAATGTATTTTGGTGCCATTTCACAATCGTTTAAGGCAAATGATTGGAGTTTAGCGGATAGTACGTTAAAGCATATTGTTGATTACCAACATAAATTTGGTGCAGATGTTATTCCTTCGCAATCAAAAATAGATGCAGAAATCAAATACAATAAGATAAACATTTTTAAAAAACTGTTTATGTATTATGGGCTAATTGGTTTATTGATGTTATTCTTTTTATTCGCTGATATTTTTAGCCCTAAAAAGTGGAAACGAATAGTTATCAATGTGCTAATTGCTGGACTGTTTATTCTATTTCTTAGTCAAATTGCAGGACTCGCTGCTCGTTGGTATATTTCTGGTCATGCTCCTTGGAGTAATGGATACGAATCAATGATTTACATTGCTTTTGTTACCATGTTGGCGGGTTTTGTCTTTTTAAAACAATCAAAAATGACTGTTGCTGCAACGGCATTTTTAGCTTCTTTAATTCTAATGGTTGCCCACCTTAATTTTATGGATCCAGAAATAACGCCATTGGTTCCTGTATTAAAATCGTATTGGTTAATGATACATGTTGCTGTAATTACAGGAAGTTATGGGTTTTTAGGTTTAGGAGCATTACTTGGATTTATCAATTTACTATTAATGATATTTAAAACTGCAAAGAACAAAATTAGAATAAACGACACCTTAAAAGAGTTAACGTTAATTAACGAAATGACGATAACAGTTGGATTGTTTATGGCAGCTATCGGTACATTTTTAGGTGGTATTTGGGCAAACGAAAGCTGGGGAAGATATTGGGGTTGGGATCCAAAGGAAACATGGGCACTAGTTATTGTATTGTATTATGCAATGCTGTTGCACTTACGTTTTATTCCTAAAGCCAATGGAAAATTCTTATTCAATTTATTATCAGTTTTAGGACTAGGAGTAGTGCTGATGACTTATTTTGGGGTAAACTACTATTTGTCTGGGTTGCACTCTTATGCAGCAGGAGATCCTGTTCCAATACCTACTTTTGTGCCTATTTCTGCAGGAGTAATTATAGTAATAGCTGTAATTGCCTATTTTAGGAATAAGAAGGATAAAGTTTAGTTTTTCATTTAACATCTGTATCAAAAATGTGTTAATGTTCTTTAAACTAAAGTGTTAAACCAAATTAGTTTTTTTTAAGAAGAAAGTCAAGGAGGTAAGACAATTTAACTAAGAATTATCCTTAAATTTGCAGCCCATTTTTAAAGGTTTATGTCAGAAAAAAATATATCTACTCCAAAAGAAAAGAAGGTGCTTTATGAGTATCAGCAAAGAGGGTTGGATAAAATTTTTGACGCCTTAGAAAACGCTCCTGACAATCATAACCTTTTATATCAATTACCTACAGGCGGTGGTAAAACAGTTATTTTTTCTGAAATAGCAAGAAGATATATTGCCAATACGAATAAAAAGGTATTGATATTAACACATAGAATTGAGTTATGTGTTCAGACTTCATCAATGTTAGATGGTTTTGAAGTGAAAAATAAAATCATTGATAGCAAAGTAAAAGAACTCCCTAATCAAAAAGACTACATGTGCTTTGTTGCTATGGTAGAGACTTTAAAAAATCGTTTGCAAGATGAGATGATTGACCTTAATAACATAGGGCTAGTGATTGTAGATGAAGCACATTATAATTCTTTTAGAAAGCTATTTCATTATTTTGAAAATTGTGTAATGTTAGGAGTGACAGCAACACCATTAAGTTCCAATGTTAAACTGCCAATGTACCAAAATTATAATGAGTTAATTGTTGGAGAGTCTATTTCTTATTTAGTGAAAAAAGGTTTTTTATCTTCTCCAACTACTTATTGCTATGACGTTGGATTAAGTTCATTGAAAATTGGGGCTAATGGCGATTATACCGTTCGTTCTTCGGATTTGCTGTATGGAGATTTTCCAATGCTTGAGAAATTAGTTCATGCTTATGAAGAAAACTCGAAAGGTAAAAAGACATTAATATTTAGTAGTGGCATCAGTACCTCTCTAGGTGTATATGACTCTTTTTCTAAAGCTGGGTATACCGTAAAGCATTTAGATAATAAAAACTCAGCAGAAGAAAGAAAAGAAATATTAGAATGGTTTAAGAATACGCCAGATGCTATATTAACTTCCGTAGGAATTTTGACCACAGGTTTTGATGAGCCAACGGTAGATACAATTATATTAAATAGAGCAACAAAATCATTGACTTTGTATTTTCAAATGATAGGTCGCGGATCACGTGTATTGCCGAATAAAAAAACCTTTAACATAATAGATTTAGGTAATAATGTAGCTCGTTTTGGAGCATGGAACAGTGATGTTGATTGGCATGAAATATTTCGAGTACCAGATTTCTATTTGTTAAACATTGTTGCAGATGCTGAAATTGAAAAGAGTTTTAAATACAAAATGCCAGATGATATTCGTGCAAAGTTTTCAAAATCTGAAGACATAGAGTTTGATGTAGATGCTGAATATAAGTTATCGCAAAACAAAGGAGAACGACCAAAGATTGTTTTAGAGCGTTCTTTAGCACAACATTCTACTATGTGTATTGAGAATAGTGAGGGTCTTATGGATGCTCGTCAATTAGCAAATTTATTGAGTGATCAAATTGCTTACCGTATTCGTTTATATTCATATTCTATTTGTAAAAGCACTGATAACTATTTGAAGTGGTTACAAGAAGATTACGAACGAAAACTCATGCAAAGTTTTAGTAATCAACTTTTAGATTAACAATTCAGCTGTTAATAACTAAAAATTGAATACTATTTTTCAGTAGTATATTTTTCTAAATTCATACCATCCTTTTGTACTAATTAACAACTTTGAATTATGAATGATTTAGTTTTAGAAGTACTTTACAAAAACACATTAACATGCCCAGAATGCGGATCACATCAAACGGTAGAAATGTTATCTTTAGAAAGTGCTCGAATTTATGAGTGTGAAACTTGTAATGAAATAATTCAATCAAATGAAGATGAGTGTTGTGTTAACTGCCAATATGGCGAGGTGAAATGTCCTTCACAGCAAGTAAAGTGGAATTAAAACCTATTTCTTAGTTTAATATTTCTCCACTAAAACTATTGCATAATTAATTTGTTCAAAACTCTTAGTTATTGAGCAAAATCATATTTTTTTTTCAATGTATTATTGCTAATTTCGTTGACGGAAACGATAGTTAATTACATAATTTATAGACAATGAAGATATTAGTATGTATAAGTAAAGCTCCTGATACAACAGCTAAAATTGCATTTACTGATGGTGATACGAAGTTTGATGAGAATGGAGTGCAGTTTATTGTAAATCCTTATGATGAGTGGTATGCTTTAGTAAGAGGTTTGGAATTAAAAGAAGCAAATGGCGGAACAGTTACTGTGTTGAATGTTGGTGGAGCAGATAGTGATCCAATAATAAGAAAAGCATTAGCAATTGGAGCAGATGATGCAGTGAGAATTGATGCTGAAACTACAGATGCATTATATGTTGCAAAACAAATTGCTAATTATGCAAAAGAACAAGGTTACGATATAGTACTTTCAGGTAAAGAAACAATTGATTACAATGGTTCTCAAGTTGGAGGTATGGTGGCTGAATTAATGGATGTTCCATATATTTCATTAGCTTCTAAACTAGAACTAAATGGTAATACTGCTACACTAGAAAGAGAAATAGAAGGTGGAGTAGAGGTCTTAGAAGTAAATACACCATTTGTATTGAGCGCAGCTAAAGGAATGGCAGAGGCTAGAATTCCAAATATGAGAGGAATTATGGCAGCAAGGAGCAAGCCTTTAACGGTTGTTCCAGCTTCAGAAGCTACTACTTCGACTACAATAAAAGGATTTACATTGCCTCCTGCAAAATCAGGATGTAGGTATGTGGATGCGGATAATGTAGAAGAGTTGATTGATTTATTACACAACGAAGCGAAAGCAATATAATTAAGAATTTAGGTTTAAGAATTAAGAATATAAAGATATGTCAGTTTTAATATATGCAGATTCAACTAAGGGAGCATTAACTAAAAATGCTTTTGAAGCAGCAAATTATGGTGCTCAATTAGCAAAAGCAGCAGGAACAGATGCTATTGCAGTTGTTGCAGGTTCTGCTTCAGGTTTAGAAGAATTAGGGAATTATGGAATATCTAAAGTGTTGCACGTTTCGGATGCAAGTTTAGATAACTTTGACCCTCAAAAAGTAGCTCATGTTGTTGCAGCAGCAGCAAGTGAGATAGGAGCAGATACAATTATTTTTGCTCATGATTATACAGGTAAAGCAGTCGCACCTCGTTTATCAGCTAAGTTGGATGCTGGTTTAGTTAGTGGAGCAGTTGCATTACCAAATGGTAATGTTGTTAAAAAAGCAGTTTTTTCCGGTAAAGCTTTTGCTGAAATTGAAATTACTACAGCAACAAAAATCATTTCTGTATTACCAAATTCGGTAGATAAAGTAGAAACTGGAGGAAGTGCATCAGTTGAAACATTTTCTGTTGAACTTCCTAGTACTGGAATTACAGTAAAAGAAATTAAAAAGGAATCAACAGAATTATCGTTAACAGAAGCTGATATAGTTGTTTCTGCTGGAAGAGGATTGAAAGGGCCTGAAAACTGGGGAATGATTGAAGATTTAGCAAAAGCTTTAGGAGCAGCAACAGCTTGTTCTCGACCTGTAGCAGATATCGGATGGAGACCTCATCATGAACATGTAGGTCAAACAGGTTTAGCTATTAGACCTAACTTATACATTGCTGCAGGTATTTCTGGAGCAATACAGCACTTAGCAGGAGTTAATGGTAGTAAGGTTATTGTTGTTATTAATACAGATCCTGAAGCACCTTTCTTTAAAGCTGCTGATTACGGTATAGTTGGTGATGCATTTGAGGTTATACCTAAAATGGTTGAAGCAGTTAAAAAGCTTAAAGGAATTTAATAAAAAATTGACTAAATTTATGGAGGTATTTATTTACCTCCTTTTTTATGGATAAGATAGAATTAGAAATAATAGGACTTTCATACAGTCAAACACAAACAGGAGCGTATGCACTTGTATTAGGAGAGAAGGGTGGAGCAAAAAGAAGATTACCTATTATTATAGGAGGATTTGAAGCTCAAGCAATAGCGATTGAGTTAGAATCTATGACGCCAAGCAGGCCATTAACTCATGATCTATTTAAAAGCTTTGCTGATGTTTATGACATATCTATTAAAGAAATCATTATCTATAATTTAGTGGAAGGTATTTTTTATGCGAAATTGCTTTCAGAAAAAAATGGTAAAACAATAGAAGTTGATACTAGAACATCTGATGCGATTGCCCTAGCTGTAAGGTTTAAATGCCCGATTTATACGCATGAGTTCATTTTGGCTAGTGCTGGTATTATTTTGGATGAATCTCAAGAAGGAGAAGATGAGTTAACTAAAGAACTTGATGCTATTGAAGATGATTTAGAATCTATTATAATTGATGAACCAAAATCACTAAGTTATGATGACCTTACGATAGAAGAGCTCAATAAAAGATTGCAAGATTCCATTGAAAGTGAGAACTATGAAGAAGCTTCTAAGATAAAAGAAGAGCTAGATAAACGTAATGCCAATTAACCCCTCTACCTAAAAAATAATTAATATCTTGTTGTTTTAATTTGTATTTATGACAACCCTTTTAGCCATAAGTTTTACATCCGTATCTAGAGGTGCCATAGGAATGGCAACGCTAATACTTATTGCATGGTTGTTTAGCAATAATAAAAAGAAAATTGACTGGATGTTGGTAAGTAAAGGCCTTGCAATACAGTTGATTTTTGCCATTCTAGTACTTAAAGTTAGTTTTGTCGAAATTGGGTTTGAATGGGTTAGTAAAGCTTTTACTAAGGTAATTGGGTTTACACAGGAAGGAACAATGTTTTTGTTTAGTAGCTTTGTTTCTGGAGAAATTGAATCTTCTTTAGTCAATTTTGTAGTGATGGTATTACCTACCATAGTTTTTTTCTCAGCATTAACCAGTTTGTTTTATTACTGGGGAATACTCCAAAAAATAGTATACGTTTTTGCTTGGATAATGAAAAAAGCAATGAAGCTTTCTGGTGCAGAAAGTTTGGCTGCTGCGGGAAATATTTTTCTAGGTCAAACTGAGGCGCCTTTATTGGTGAAACCTTATCTCAATAAAATGACCAATTCAGAGTTGATGTGTTTAATGAGTGGGGGAATGGCAACTATAGCTGGTGGTGTGTTGGCTGCATACATTGGTTTTTTGGGAGGAGATGATCCTGTTCAACAAGTTTATTTCGCAAAACATTTATTGGCAGCTTCTGTTATGTCGGCACCAGCAGCTGTAGTTGCTGCAAAAATATTGGTACCTGAAACAGAAAAGTTTGATGAAAAATTAGAAATAAGTAAAGAGAAAATAGGTTCTAACGCCTTAGAAGCAATTACTAATGGAACAACTGACGGAATAAAGTTAGCTGTAAACGTAGGAGGGATGCTGTTGGTTTTTATTGCTTTAATGGCAATGGGCAATTACATTTTATTTAAAGTAGGTGATTTGACTACGCTTAATGAAGTGATTGTTGCTAATACTGATTTCGATGGTTTATCATTTCAGTTTTTGTTAGGATATTTATTTGCTCCAATAGCATGGTTGATGGGAGTGTGCTCAGAAGATATGATATTGGTAGGGCAATTACTGGGAGAGAAAACTATACTTAATGAATTTGTAGCTTACGTCTCTTTAGGAGAGATGAAGAATGCTGGGCAATTTCATGAAGAAAAATCCATTATTATGGCTACCTATATTTTATGTGGGTTTGCCAACTTCGCTTCTATAGGAATACAAATCGGGGGGATAGGTTCTTTAGCTCCTGATAAAAAAGCAACACTAGCCAAATTTGGTTTTAGAGCATTAATAGGAGGAACTTTAGCATCTCTGTTTACTGCTGTTATTGTAGGGGCACTGCTCTAATTACTTACTCACAATAACAAACTCAGTACGTCTGTTTTTAGCACGACCTTTTTCGGTATCATTTTTAGCAAGAGGGTGGGTTTCTCCATAACCTTTAAAGGTTAACCTAGAAGCGTCAATATCTTCAATTAATAAGTAATTGTAAACTGCTTTTGCCCTGTTTTCAGAAAGGGATAAGTTTTCTTAGGGTCACCAATATTATCGGTATAACCATTTATGGCTATTTTAAGGTTGTCATTAACTTGTAAAAAATCGATAAATTCGCTTAAAATCAATACAATCCTTGGTGTAATTTCGTAAGAGTTTGTAGCAAAATTAATGTCATTAATTTGGTAAGCTTCTCCAATTTCAATAGGCTTAATTTCTACTTTTTTTGTTTTAACTGGTTTCCCTACAACTATCTCATTAGAAGAAATTAATTGAGAGCTAAATGCATATCCTTTCTTTTTAGCAGTAAGTAATATATCTTGATCCTTTTCAACAGTTATAACAGCTACGTACTCACCCGTTTCCTTATCTATAACAGCTTCAACCTCTTGTTCGGTTACTGTGTTTTTTAATATTACCTGAGCGCCATCAGGAACTTCTCCTAAGTTGTTTAATATTTCTCCATTAACAAAAGCTACTGTTTTCGGTCTTGCTGCTTCATAGAGTTCAAAAGTATAAATGTTTAAATCATTTCCACCTTCGTCAGAACCATAGTAAGCTTTATCACCATCTTTACTTACAATAAAACCATGTTCATCTTTAGATGTGTTTATTG
>JAESUI010000182.1 GCA_016763135.1 Flavobacteriales bacterium | reverse complement strand
TATTTTACGTTATGCAGAGGCTAAAAAAGATGGACAAGTAGATAAGTTATATGTTACAGGCTGTTTGTCAGAACGATATAAGGAAGGGTTGGAAAAAGAAATTAAAGAGGTAGATGCTTTTTTGGAACACGAGAATTGCCCAAATTATTAAAGACCTTAAATGCCGACTATAAACATGAATTAATTGGAGAACGAATTATTACAACGCCAAGTCATTACGCTTTTCTAAAAATATCTGAAGGATGCGATAGAAAATGTTCGTTTTGTGCTATTCCTTTGATGCGTGGGAAACACATTTCTACTCCCATAGAAGATTTGGTAATTCAAGCAAAAAATTTGGCTAAACAAGGAGTGAAAGAATTGATTTTAATTGCTCAAGAGTTAACTTTTTATGGTTTAGATATTTACAAAGAAAGAAGATTGCCTCAATTATTACAAGAGCTTTCTAAGGTAGAAGGCATAGAATGGATACGATTACATTATGCTTATCCAACAGGGTTTCCCATGGAAATTATTGAAGAAATGAGAACGAACCCTAAGGTTTGCAATTATTTGGATATACCCTTACAGCACGCTTCTGATAAGATGTTAAAAGCAATGAAACGTGGAGCAACAAGAGCAAAAACTACTCAATTGATTAAAGAGGTTCGTGAATTGATTCCTAACATTGCTATTCGAACTACTTTTATTGTTGGTTTTCCAGGAGAAACAAGAGAAGATATTGGAGAAATGAAAGAATGGATACAAGAAATGCAATTTGATCGATTAGGGGTATTCACTTATTCACATGAAGAAGATACTACAGCTTATGAGTTGGAAGATGATGTTACTGAAGAAGAAAAACAAGCTAGAGCTCAAGAAATAATGGATTTTCAGCAAGATATATCATTGTCGTTAAATGAACAAAAGGTTGGAAAGACCTTAAAAGTTTTGTTTGATAGAGTGGAAGGAGGTTATTTTGTAGGGCGAACAGAATATGATTCACCTGAAGTTGATAACGAGGTATTAGTGAATAAGGAAAACAATTTTATTAGAATTGGAGACTTTGCTGATATAAAAATCACTTCAGCTGATGATTTTGATTTGTATGGAGATGCGATCAATGAATAAAAAAACAATTCCATACCAAGAAACAGGGTATTTTTCTAAATTAATGTCGGATTATTTAGAGGAGAAGGAGCAATTAAAACCATTTTATAATCATTATTGCGACATTGATTCATTTGTAACTATTATTGAAGAACGAAGACAAAACCCAATCAATAGAACGATTTTAGTGGAGGTTTTAATTCAGCAATATGATAATGTTGAAACTTCAGAAAAGACTAAAACAAATATTAAGAACCTGAGCAATGAGAATTGTTTTACTGTTACTACAGGGCATCAACTTAACTTATTTACAGGGCCGCTTTATTTTATTTATAAAATAGTTTCAGCTATTAATTTGACTAAGGAATTAAAAGCGAAATATCCTAACAATGATTTTGTTCCTGTTTATTGGATGGCAACAGAAGATCATGATTTTGAGGAAATCAATCATTTTAATCTACTTAATAAACGATATGAGTTAACAAAAACTCAAACTGGTGCAGTTGGTAGAATGAAGTTAGAAGGTGTAGAAGAATTATTGTCAGAGTTGAGAGCAGATTTAGGCGATAGAAATGGAGTGGAAGAGATAATGACATTATTTTCTAAGTACTGTGTTTCTTCAAATACCTATGGAGAAGCAATCAAAGGAATAGTTAATCATCTTTTTGGCAGGTATGGATTGGTGATTATTGATGGGGATAATGCTGAATTAAAAAGGGTATTCACTAATGAGATTAAACAGAGATTTTAGAAAGAAGGAACCATTCTTTGATTAATTCCACATCCGAAAGACTAAAAAAATTGGGATTTAAACCTCAAGTTACTCCCCGGGAAATCAATCTTTTTTATTTAAAAAATGGAATAAGAGAGCGAATTGTTTTTGAGGGAACTAGCTATAAAATTTTGAATACAGATATTCAATTTTCTGAATCAGAAATATTAAAAGAATTGGAAAATCACCCTGAACGATTTAGTCCGAATGCACCAATGCGTTGCTTGTATCAGGAAAAGATATTACCCAATTTAGCTTATATTGGTGGAGGTGGAGAATTGGCTTATTGGTTTCAATTAAAAGATATGTTTGATGCTAATAACATATCTTTTCCAACATTGGTGCTAAGAAAATCAGTACTATTTGTAGATGGAGGAAGTAATAAGCGAATTTCAAAACTAGGGTTAGAAGTAACTGATTTATTTCAAGGCACAGATTCTTTGGTGAAAGAATATCTTAAAAAAGGAGCTGAGATTGTATTGGATTTGCAACAGGAAGAGCAAGATGTGATTGCTATTTTTGAAGATATTGTAAAGAAAGCAGGAAAGATAGACCAATCATTACAACCTTTTGTTAAGGCTGAATTACAAAAAAATATCAAGTCGTTAAAAAATATTGAGACTAGATTAATAAAAGCCGAAAAGAAAAAGGAGGAAGTAACAGTTAATCAACTTAAGAAGTTAAAAGAAAAACTATTTCCAAATAATTCTTTACAAGAAAGACATGATAATTTGATTTCGATATTACTTTTTTATGGAGAAGATATTATTGAAGAATTAATTAATGAGCTTTCTCCTCTCGATAAGCAGTTTGTAATTCTTACCGCTGAGTAGAGCTAAAATTTCATCTTTCTTACAAAAAGATTGTCTTGACTACTAATTTTAATGATGTAAATCCCAGAATTGAATTTTGAAGTATTTATTTGTTGGTCTTCTTTTACTTTATTTGAATACACAACTTTTCCAGTGATATCGTAAATTTTGATGGTTGAATTCTCCTCGGTTACAGAGGAAATACTCAAGTTTTGATTCGCATAGGTAATGTTATAACCATTGGATCCAGTTCTTATGGCAACAATATTAGAATAAGCATACTTTCCATCAAAATCAGTTTGCTTTAATCGGTAATACAAGACTTTGTTTGGTGGAGGGTATAAATCTACATCAGAGTAGTATTTACTTGTATTACTATTCCCCGCACCATTTGTTTCAGAAATAGGAGTGTAATTGACTCCATCTTCAGATCTTTCAATGGTAAAATAATCATTATTAATTTCTGTTTCAGTAACCCATTCAAGTAAAATATTTCCGTTTTTGTAAGTGGCATTAAAATACAATAATTCAATTGGGAGGGTAGTCGTGTGTTGAACATCAATATCATCCACTGCAAAAGATGGGTCTGAAGCTAGTCCATCACCATTGTTTACCCACAAGAATCCAATTTTAACATTTGGATTATTATCTGCTGATGCTGGTAAACTAATTGTTACTGCGGCAGTCCATCTTCCTTGAGCTCCACATAATCCTGATTTTGCAACAGGAATAGTTGCCCATGTCGTACCATCATAATATAAAAAAGAGGCATCATCTCCAAATCCTTGGCCGTTTTCAATATAATTAAAATCAACTAAGATTCCTGACCTTCCTGTACAATTGATGGTTGGAGATTCCACTTGTTTATTGGTTCTTTCTCCTACCCCACTGTCATCATAAGCCGCACCACAATCTCCAGTAGGACAAAAAAGAAAAGCTGCTGCAGAAGTAGATATATTTCCAACATGCATAGATTGATCAGCGCCCGTAGAGGAACCACAAGTTGGAGGTGCGAAACCTACTTCGGTATCACTAACATACCACCTGTTTGCTGTTATACCTTCGCCTCCAAGTGATACAACAGTCCAGGAAACAATGCTTGGATCACAACCAGAGCCTGCTGCACAGGAAGTTCCATCAAAATCTTCAGTCCAAAAACTGGTTTGAGCATTTGATGAAAGGCTAATTAAAAATAATGATAATGTAATGAGTAAAAGTTTCACAGGGTCAATTTAGTAAATAACTACTTGATTTACATGTGATTATAATGGTGTTTTGATTGAATTATTTCAATTCTATAGAATGATACTGAAAAATCCTGTAAATAATAGTTGGATTTATAAGGGTTATTATTTCAGTTCTAACGAATTATAAACTTGTCGGTGAGGATGGTTTTTTCTAAAATATAGCGATATATGTAAACAGCATTTTGCAGTTGAGAAAGATTAACTTTAGAATTAGGGGAGACCTTTAATTGCATAACTCTTCTACCTGTAATATCGTAAATTTCAAGAGTACCCTCAATATCTACTTTGTCAGATTCAATTATTAGGAAATAGGTTGCAGTGTAAATATTGATGTCAGATAGATTGTTATTGATAGCTATAATTTCAGAATAGGTATAATCACCATTAAAGTCCGTTTGCTTTAAACGATAATAATTAACCTCACTTGAAGGGTTGTCATCAGTTAATTGATAAAAGAGTTGAGTGTTACTATTTCCAGCTCCGCTAAGTGTTCCTATGGAATTAAAATCTATAGCATTTTTTGAATGTTCTATTGTAAAATAATCATTATTTATTTCTGAAGATGTTGACCATTCTAATAAATTAGTTCCATTTTCTAGTGAATTTCCTTTAAAGTATAATAAGTTAATTGGTAAAATAGCTGAGGGAGTACATCCGTCATTTTGGTAAGTTGGATTTCCAGCTGCATCATAAGTAACATAATCACCATCATTATTTGATAGTAAGCAGCGACTATATGTAGCAGCATCAGAGCAATTAGTTCCAAAATCTACTGTTAAGGTTCTGTTAGAACAGGTGGCATTATAATTGGCAAATCTTCCAGAAGTTGAGGTGTTATTTGCAAAAACAGCATAATATGGTCCAGTGCCACATAAACCAGTAAAATCAAAATTGTATGTTGGAACAGCACCAGTAAAAACAATTACTTGAGCATTTGCAGGAATAGGATCCATTTCAACAAATAAAGCACCACATCCTGCAGTAGCGTTTAAAGATGTAACATAGGTTGGGTTAGTTGTCCAATTTTGACCTCCACAACCTGAATTACAGAAAGCCCCTCCACTTGGAAAAGTTGCTGTTAAACTATCTATTGCAAGATTGCTATTGCCATTTTGAAAAGTGAAAAATTCATTAATCCCTTCAATAGAACCACCGCAAGCATCCACTAGAATGCCAGTTATTTCGGGGCAAATACAAGCTATTGTTGTCGCATTTCCAACAACCATTCCTGTAGTTAGATAATTTTCTTCACAATTTACTATTGATCCATTGTATTCGAAAATGGAAAAATAATAAGTGGTTGATTGAGCTAATCCAGAAACGGTAACACTATTTCCTGATCCATTATAGATGACAAACTCACCAGCAGCTATTGTTGATCCTGCTCCAAAAACAGAATTTGCTGTATATACAATTTGATCGGTTGGAGTTCCAGTAACAGGAGCTATTGAAGCTACTATTATTCTATTTGATCCATTTCCTACGGTCCAATTTAGTATCATGCTAAAACAATCTATATTTGAAAAACCAAGTACAGATGAATTGGTAGTGGGCTCAGCAGCAATAGTACAAGAAACACTACAAGTTTCAGTATGACTACCTAAATCAGTAACATTGTTTTGTGCAAACTGAGTCCACTCTGATGCTAAAGTTGGGAATGGACAGCCACTATTTCCTGGGTCTGATGTTACTCCACTACAAACAGTTGCATTTCTAATTATTGTATTGTCTTGTGTGCTATTTCCTCCTGATGACCATTGACTTCCAGGATCACAACCTATGTTTCCGACTAAATCGATTATGGCAGATGTGGAGGTGTTAAATAACTCAATTGCATCATCTCCATTAAAATTACAACTTCCAGTAATTAAATCTGGACTTCCACCCCAAACTACTGCACTTGTATGGGCAATAACATATGTGTTTCCTGTTGCTAGGGTTCCAGATAAATTAATTGTGCTACCAACCGTTCCACTACCATTAAAATAAATTCGTATATCGTAATTGTTGAGGTTTACATTCCCTCCTGTACCATTATAAACTTCAATATATTTATTATTACTACTTCCTTCAACAATTTCTGAAATTAATAAATCAGTTGTTTGAGAAATTCCAGCAAATGATGCTGCAAATAAGAGTAATGATAATATAGTGACCTTCTTAAGCATTTAGTTAAATGTGCTAAGCGGTTTTGGGGCAATAGCCCTATAGGGTGATCACTTAATTTAATGCTAAAGTAATAAAAATAATGATGCAACTTACTGATAACGTATAGTTTGTATTATTAAATTGTTAACACCTGTTAACAAGTAATTTAGTGTTTTGAAAAGTTGATGAGTTAATTATATTGTAATCAGTTTACATCGTTTATCTTTGCAGCAATATGGAAAAATTACTGATTTTAGATTTTGGTTCGCAGTATACTCAACTTATTGCAAGACGAGTTAGAGAATTAAATGTTTATTGTGAAATACATCCTTTTGATAAGATGTCAAATTTGGATATAGACAGCTTTATGGGAGTGATTTTATCGGGAAGCCCATTTTCTGTAAGAGATGAAAACTCGCCTAAACCTGATTTATCTTCTATTAAAGGAAAGAAACCGCTTTTAGGCGTTTGTTTTGGAGCTCAGTATATGGCGCAAATTTATGGAGGGAGTGTTTTGCCATCTAAAATTAGAGAATATGGCAGAGCAAACCTTACTTATGTAAATAAAGAGAATGCATTAACTAAAGGAATTTCTGATAACTCTCAAGTTTGGATGAGTCATGGAGATACGATTAAAACTGTTGCAGAAAATATAGAAATTATAGCGAGTACAGCAGATGTTGAGGTTGCAGGATTTCAATTTAATGGAGAAGATACATACGGAATACAATTCCACCCTGAGGTTTATCACTCAACAGATGGAGGGATTTTATTGAAAAACTTTGTAGTAGATATTTGTGGTTTTTCTCAGAATTGGACTCCAGATTCTTTTGTAGAAAGTACAGTTAGTGATTTAAAGTCTAAGATAGGCAATGACAAAGTAGTATTAGGCCTTTCAGGAGGGGTAGATTCTACTGTTGCTGCAATCCTTTTACATAAAGCAATAGGTGAGAACTTATACTGCATTTTTGTAGATAATGGATTATTGAGAAAAGATGAATTTACAGATGTATTAGATCAATATGAGCATTTAGGCTTAAATGTTAAAGGAGTTAATGCGAAAGATAAATTTTATGAAGCTTTAGCAGGTTTATCAGATCCTGAGAAAAAAAGAAAGGCAATAGGGAAAGTATTTATTGATGTTTTTGATGAAGAAGCTCATTTGATATCTGATGTAAAATGGTTGGCTCAAGGAACAATTTATCCAGATGTAATTGAATCTATTTCAGTTAATGGTGGAGCATCCCAAACTATAAAATCACACCATAATGTTGGTGGTTTGCCAGATTATATGAAATTACAAATAGTTGAACCATTAAAACTATTGTTTAAAGATGAAGTAAGAAGAGTTGGAAGATCAATGGGTTTAAAAGAAAGTCTATTAGGAAGACATCCTTTTCCTGGCCCAGGATTGGCAATTCGTATTTTAGGAGATATTACTCCTGAAAAGGTACAAATTTTGCAAGAGGTCGATTGTATTTTTATAAATGGTTTGAAAGAAGCAAATTTATATGATGAGGTTTGGCAAGCGGGAGCAATCCTA
>JAESUI010000181.1 GCA_016763135.1 Flavobacteriales bacterium | reverse complement strand
TTTTTTCAAACTTTTTTGATAAAATCCTTTCAAATATATAGTCAATCAATACAATTCTATCCGCAATTAAAAATCCAATTTTCACTGCTTTATCTAAATTGTTTACTAAACCAAATAAGCCTGCCTGTACTGAAGATTCTGTTTTATCTTTTAGTATTTCAATACTTGATTGCGAGTAAGTAAAGATTTCAGACAATTCTTTTTTTGGATTTTCAATTTTCTGTGAATCAATCTTGTCAGGAAAAAATACAGCTTCATTATTACTATTTACCTCAATGCATAAATTATTTTGAATCGCTTTAATATAGTCTATTGTAAATTGATTATAATTCATATTAGCAGGACATATAATGACAGGTTAAACTCATTCCTTTTTTTAATTTTTGATTAGCAATTTTTTTTTGTTTACCGCTAAGTGTTTGAATAAATGATTTTATTTTATTCAAATTGTCGTATTGTTTAATTTGCGTATTAATAATGCAAAACACAAGATTTTCATCTTGTTCGTTAAGCGTTTTGTCCCCAAGAGCATAATTTAGAATAGTTGTAAAAACATCATTTGGAATTTCATTTTCACACAAAATTTCATAATGCATTAAATCACTACCCCAGAGCAAATCTTCTTCTTCGTCAAATGTATGTTTAATCTGTATCCAAAATGAAGACGGGCTAATTTCCCATAGATATAGCAAATAATCGGCTATATAGTCTTGCTGACAGTTGCGAAGGTTTATTTTTCTCCAAATTTCGTCTTCAGACATTGATTCAACAATTTTTACAGCATCTTTCTGGTCCAGTTCTTTTAGTCCGTAATGTAAGTTTTCTGTCCAATGCTCTTTCATTAACTCAGCCCGCTTCTTGTCAAATTTTTCTTTATCCATTTCCATTTTTTCTTTACAGGCAATAATTGAATAAGTACAACATTGTATTTATTTAGCTTATGACTTTAGTCCAAATATAATCAATCAGTTGTATTTCTACATTTTCAATAAAAAACTTACCTCACCAATAATAGAATAACGGATGTTGCACTTGTAGGGGGAGGAGGGTTTCCTCAGCCAGGAGAAATTTCATTGGCACATAATGGAGTATTGTTTTTAGATGAATTACCAGAATTTAAAAGAACTGTTTTAGAAGTGCTCCGACAGCCTTTAGAAGATAGAAGAATCTCTATTTCACGAGCAAAATTTACGGTGGATTATCCTGCAAGTTTTATGATGATAGCATCTATGAACCCTTGTCCTTGTGGTTATTACAATCATCCTGATAAAGACTGTGTATGTTCTCCTGGAGTGGTACAAAAATACTTGAGTAAAATTTCTGGACCACTGTTGGATAGGATTGATTTACATGTAGAGGTTACTCCTGTGTCGTTTAATGAACTAAGTAATAAATCCATTGGGGAATCAAGTGATGATATTAGAAAACGAGTAATTGCTGCTAGGAATATACAAGAAGAACGATTTAAGGATAATAAGGGAGTACATGCTAATGCACAAATTTCATCTAAAATCTTAAAAGAAATTTGTGAAATCGATCAGGCAGGTAGAGACTTATTGAAAAAAGCAATGGATAAATTAGGTTTATCTGCTAGGGCTTACGATCGTATTTTAAAAGTAGCAAGAACCATTGCCGATTTAGAAAGTTCTCCAGATATTCAGACCAATCATTTAGCAGAAGCTATACAGTACAGAAGTTTAGATCGAGAAGGTTGGGCGGGATAAGTGGCCAATTTCAATCAATTTCTTTATTAAATGAAAAAATCTTTTGTAGCAGAGAAACTTATAAATAAAAAGGGAGCGAATTTATTTTCGCTCCCTTTTTATTTTGTAATAGTTGTGAAAAATTAACTTCCGCTTTTTGTAGTGTTTAAATCTGGAAGTGTTTTGCTAGTAATTCTTTTATAGTTACTAGCAATTCGATTGTATTCCAACTCAAAATCTACACTGGTTTTTTTATCCGTTGCTTTCGCAGAATTAGACAATGCAGTAAGTCGTTTAATAAACTTTTGCTTGTCAGTATCTGACAAAGACTTATTGTCTTTGATTGTTTTGATAGCAGCGATAGTTACTTTTTCTACCTTGGTAGGTGCTACAGCCTTATTAGTTTGTGCAGAAACATTGTTACCAACGATTACAAACAAGCTTAATATAGCGGCTATTAATATTGATTTTTTCATAGTTGTAGTTATTTTTTAATAAACTTATGTACCATACTTCCATCGTTTAATTGAATAAAGTATACACCTTTATTTAATTGGGCAATGTTAATTTTGAAGTTGGCTTTATCAATTGTTGCAGTAATAATAGTTTTCCCTAAAACATCTACAATTTTAATGCCTTTATTTTCAATATTAAGATTATCATAAACTCCGTTTACATAAATTAAATCTTGAGCAGGGTTAGGATAAATACTAACATTCATGTCACCTAATTGATCTATACCAGTTGAAAGACACATTGTTACTGCTAAAATCCTAGGAGTACTACTTCCACAAACATTGTCAGCTGTAACTTCAACATTACCTCCTGCAGAACCAACAGTTGCAATTATTGAATTAGAACCGCTATTTCCAGTCCATGTCCCAGGTAATGTCCATGTATAAAATACACCAGCTACATTTGTAACAGAATAAGTTTCTACATCAAACTCACATGGTGCAATAACTCCGTTTATAGCACTTGGCTGAGAGGTAGGTCCTACTACTTCTATATGAGCGCTATCGGTTTTATTTGTAGGTCCATTTCCATCATCAACAGTTAATGACACAGTGTAGAATCCAGGGGCAGCATAAGTTACGGTTGGATTTTGAGCATTAGATGTTGCAGGAGTTCCTCCATTAAATACCCATGACCAAGAAGTTGGTGTTGTACCAGATGATAAATCTGTAAATTGTACAGTAGCACCGGTACAAGCTTGCCCTGGGTTTCCTTGGAAATCTGCCACTAAAGCTCCAGAAGTGTTATTCCATTTCCACATTCCGTTTGTATTTGCATCTTGGTTAAACCAACCAGACCATCCAATTGAAGGGTTTGTAAATTCAACATATAAATGTTGATCTGTATCGATAATATTCCATGTTACTCCACCATCTTGACTGTAAGAAGATCCCGCAGGACTTGCTCCTGTAGAGAATACTGTATTAGTTCCTTCTATGTAGCATAAACCATTTATAAATACAGTACCAGTAGTTGTTACAGTATTCCATGTGGCACCACTATTAGTAGATTCATAAACAACACCACTATTATCTATAATTAAGCCTGTGGATGCATCTTTAAATGATAAGTTACCACTTTGTCCTGTTCCTCCAAAATCCGATAAAGGAGATTGATAAACAGCCCATGTAGCACCTCTGTCAGTTGAATGATATATTCTACCATCGTTGGTTGTAAACCATACACTATTACCAACTACTTCAATTTGTCGAGTATAACCATATTCACCCGCTTGAGGATTTGGTATGTTGGCACCTGATATTAGGTTCCATGTAGTCCCTCCATTGGTTGTTCTGTATAATTCAAACTCACCATTTATTGGGTCTCCCTGACAAAAGCCTTCATTAGCATTCCAAAAGTGAACCACGTTAGTAAATGAAGCTGCATTATTATAAGTTGCAGTATTTTGTCTTGTCCAAGTACCACCACCATTAGTTGTTTTCCATATACCACCAGTTTGACCACCAGCATTAGGATATGCTGCTAACCACGCTGTGTTAGCATCAAAAGCATGTATGTGTGAAATGCCTAAACCACTATTTCCAATATTAATTGTTCCAGGCGACCATGTGGTTCCTCCATTGGTAGTTTTAGTAAATTCTTGAACATTCCCAGCACCACCAGAACCATCATAAGCAGTTGCCCAAACAGTATTGGCATCAACTATAGATATCCAGTTAATTCCTCTTGAAGCAGTAGAAAATCCAGAATTTTGTACAATCCAATTTCCATAAGGAACAAGGCTAACGTTAATGTACCCTGTTTTTGTTAAAGGCACTGTACTTTGTGAGTTAGTTACTGATAACGTAACATCATAAACTCCAGCATTAGCATAAGTAATTAATGGTGGGTTTTGACCAATAAAAGAACTAGGTGTTCCACCAGGGAAACTCCAAGTCCAGTTAGTAATTGGGTTACCGCCATTAGCAGAGTTATCTGTAAATGATACTGTTTGTCCTTCTGTTATGCTTGTTGGATTTCCTGTAAATGCAGGAATTGGGTCACCATTAAGTGTCGCTTGTACACATTGTAATGCAGCAAGGGCATCAATTCTTGGCCCCATGTTTTGATTAACATTAACACCAGAGCTTATTAAACATGCTTCTATTTGTGACGGAGTCATTGCTGGGTTAACACTTAGCATTAGCCCTATTAGACCAGCTGCAAATGGTGTAGCCATAGATGTTCCTCCCATTTTTGCATAACTGTTTCCGCCAGTTGTATAAACTGTACTTAATAAACCTCCACTTGTATATCCTCCTGGAGAACAAATATCTACAAATTGAGTTCCTCCATTGTATGTTGAGAAAAACGAACGTGAATCATTACCATCTACTGAACCTACACAAATTACATTGTTGTAAGCTCCTGGGTAGTGAAGCACTGTATTGTTATCGTTTCCGGCAGCAGCAATAAAAACAACTGTAGGATAAGCATTAATTAAGTTTTGGAAACTTGCACTAGATGAAGTTCCTCCAAAAGACATACTTACAACATTTGCTCCGTTGTTACACGCCCATTGAACGCCATCGTAGCTGTTATAAACACTCCCTGAAGAACCAGAGTTAGGAGTTGCTTTAACTCCAATTAATTCAACATTACCACCAAGAGAAGCGATACCTCTATTGTTATTAATATCGGCAGTTGCTAATCCACCACAATGTGTTCCGTGTGACCATCCAGCATCAGTATTATAATCTTGTGGAGGTGTTGCATCATTATCATTATCAGAAACATCTCTTTGCAAAAATGTAGTTAAATCTAAATGATTTCCGAAAACAGCATTATCTACAATTGCAACTTTAATACTATTACTTCCTTGGCTAATGTTCCACGCATCTTCAGAGCCAACTAAATTGTGATACCATTTGTTAGTTCCAGAATGGAATGTATCATTCGGAACAAAGCTTGTTTTATAAATTGGCTCTTTTTCAGCAAATTCAATTATGTTTAATAGAGCAAGTTTATCTACAATCTCATCAATTTTAGCGAAATCACTAAATGTGATTCGATAAATTTTCATTAATTCTC
>JAESUI010000180.1 GCA_016763135.1 Flavobacteriales bacterium | reverse complement strand
GTTCTTCCCCGCAAATTGTGACGAACCACAAAACCAAAGCAAAAGAAATTTTTGTACAAGATGATGCGAATAAAATTTACTTGATTAGTAACATTGGAAAAGTAATTTGGACCAAACAATTGCAAGAACCAATTATTGGAAAAGTGCATCAAATAGATGTCTATAATAACAATAAGTTGCAATTGTTATTCAATACAAAGTCTAAAATTTATTTGATTGATAGAAATGGAAATAATGTAGAAAGTTATCCTGTAAAATTACCAAGCGATGCTACTAATGGTGTAACTCCTCTAGATTATTCCCACACAAGAGATTATCGCTTGATTGTAGGCTGTAACGACAATCTAGTTTACAATTATGATATAACAGGAAAAAAAGTTAAAGGCTGGGAGTATTCAGCGGCAGATAGTCCTGCCAATGGAAACATTTGGCATTTTGCATTAGGAGGCAAAGATTACATTGTTGTTCCATTACAAAATGGGAAAGTTAAAGTGATACAACGAAATGGTAAAGACCGACTGAAGTTGGAGAATAAAAACCCTACAAACAACCACGTTTATTTAAAAATAGGAAGTGATTTAAGTAAAACTTACTTAATAACAGCGGACACTCTAGGGAATGTCACCAAACTATTTTTAAACGATAAAAAAGAAATTGTGCAATTTGAAAATGGACAACGAAATGCTACATTTAGCTTTTTCGATTACAACAATAACAACTCAAAAGATTATATTTTTAGCTATGGAAATACTGTAAAAGTGGTTGATTCCGACAAAAAGGAATTGTATAAAAATGAGTTTGAAAAGAACATCACACAAATACCGTTAATCTTTAAAATGTCTGATAAATCAACTCGACTTGGATTAGTTACCGAAAACCAAATTTATTTAATCAATGCTCAAGGAGAAATTGAAGATGGATTTCCATTAGCTGGCTCTACTTCATTTAGTATTACTGACATTAACAATGACAATACCACCAACTTAGTTGTGGCTCACAACAAAATGATTTACACTTATAATTTGAAATAATTTATAATTATTTAACTTTTAGTTCCTTGCTTTTGTAATAAGAAAGCAATTATTGTGTTTTTTTGTTATCGATTTGAAATCACTACAAATGAACTTTATTTCAGTTTTATTAAAACCTTTTTTTTTACTTGCGATACTTATTTGTTCAACACCTTATTTTGGGCAAGTCAAAAGAGAAAACAAGTTGTTAATTGGTCGGTTAGAGCTTTCTGAACACCAATACAAAAGTGCTATTGAAAAGTTTAATTATGTAATTAAAAACGATCCTCCAAATTACGAACCTTATTATTTTAGAGGTATTGCAAAATTAGAGTTAGGAGATATTATAGGCGCAGAAGCAGATTTTACCGAAGCAATAAAATTGAAACCTAGAAATGTTGATGGCTATATTGTTAGAGCTTCTACTCGAGATCGTTTAATGAACCACCAAGGTGCTTTTGAAGATTTTGAAAGTGCTATTGCAATTGATTCTACCAACTCTGACATTTATTTAAACAGAGCCATTACTTATAATTATATACAAGATTATGTTAATGCTATTAAAGATTGTGAAACTGCATTACGCTATTATAATAATAAAGAATTAGTTTATCTCATTAGAGGAATGTCGGAATTAGGTTTGAAAAATTATTATAAAGCCATTAATGATTTTAACACCATTATAAAAAGTAACCCAAGAAAAGCGAACACTTATGTTAGAAGAGCAACTGCTCAATATTATTTAATTCATTACGACTCGGCACTTACCGATATTAATCATGCATTGTATTTAGATAATGAGAATAGTTATGCTTATTTCCAACGAGCAATGGTTTATAATAAAATTGAACACAAAGATGATGCTTTAAAAGATTTGAATAAGGTATTGAAACTTTCACCAAATTCTACCTCAGCTTATTACAATAGAGCCTTAATTTATTCCGACCAAGAAGAGTTTAAAAAAGCAATTGCTGATTATGAAAAAGTGATTTTATTGAATCCGAAAAATATTTTGGCTTATTACAATAGAGCCTTAATCTATAACCGTTTAAAAAAGTTAAAACTCGCTAGAAAAGATGTAGAAAAAATAATTAAAATTTATCCTGATTTTGTTGATGCTTATAAATTAAGAGCATCACTAAAACAACAGATTGGAGATTATAGAGGGGCAAAACAAGATGAACAAACTGCAGAAATAATTAACAGTACAAAGCTTGATATTACTGATAGTTTAAAAAGACATGAAGAACTAAACATTGCTAAAGTAACTTCATTTAGTGGTAATAGTAGCAACAAAAACATAACCCAAATATCAAACAGTGAGATTAAATTAGTGAGCCCGTTTTACATTAGTCTGTTGGCTACTACCAAACACAAACGAATTATTGATTCATGGAATAAAAAGAATAAGGCATTTTCTGCTTACTTCTTATTAAATGACAATGATGAAATTAATGATGAACTCAAAAAGAAAAAATTAGAAAAAATCAACGAAAAAATTCTACTCGATTTTAGAAATGGAGAATTATATTTGAAAAGAGCTATTGTGAATGCATCACTTGGTATTTATGATAGAGCATTGTTAGATTTTAATAAATCCTTGCATTTAGATACAGATAATTACATGGCTTATTTTGGAAAAGCAAATATGCTGTATCAAGTTATACAAAAAGACGAATCGAGTGCTTATACATTATCAATGGTAATTAAAGATTATGATAAATGTATTGAGCTAAATCCTAATTTTACTTATGCTTACTTTAACAGGGCATATTTAAAGTTTCAAAACGAAAATTACATTGGTGCCATTGAAGATTATAGTGAGGCCATTAATAAATCTCCTTCCTTTGCTGAAGCTTACCTCAACAGAGCATTGATTTTATTAATTTTAGAAAATAACGAACAGGCTTGTAAAGATTTAAGTAAAGCTGGTGAGTTAGGAATTATAAAAGGTTATTCTCTGATAAGTAAATACTGTAACAAGTAATTATTTAGGTAAATTAAATTCAAAACTAAAACAAGTTCCATTATCAATTTTCACAACTAATTCACCATGGATTTGTAACACTAAAATTTGAACCAAATTTAACCCTAAAGATTCCAGGTTATCTAAATCAAAATCTTTTGGCAATCCAATTCCATTGTCTTTATATTTAACCTGAATTTTATCTCCAACTTTTTTGATTTCTATTTCAATCGCATTATTAGCCTTCTGCTTAAATGCATATTTTATAGAATTCGTTATTAGCTCATTAAATATTAAACCAAGAGGTACAGCCGTTTCAATATCCATATATACATTGTCTATTTTTATTATAGACTCAAAATCTATCTGTGAATCAAAACTAGCTATCAAATGTTCAATTAACTGAGAAATATACTCATCCATTTTAATTTGAGTTAAATCCTTAGATTGGTACAGCTTTTCATGAACCAACGCCATAGACCCTACCCTATCTTTTGCTTCTCCAAGTGCTTTCTGAACAGCCTCGTTATCTGTATTATTAGCATGTAAGTTTAATAAACTAGATATTACTTGGAAATTATTTTTCACTCGATGATGCACCTCTTTAAATAGCACTTCTTTTTCATCTAAAGATTTTTTTAACACCAAGTTATTTTTTGTTCGTTGTTTAACACTATACGAGAAAAATAATACAAGAATTATACTAAGCACTAACCCTCCTATTAAACTAATATTGGTAATATTTTTACTTCTAAGTTCTGCCTTGTTTCTTTCTAATTGAACTTTATTTAATTCTTCTTTTTTTGTGAGATTTTGAATGGTTAACTGTTTTGCTTCATTTTCATACTGAGCCTGTAGCCTCTCAATGTTTTTCAAACTCTCATCGCTCATCATACTATCCTTAGCTGCAATGTAAAGTTTATAATATTTATACGCTTGTTTAGTATTGTTTTCCATTTCGTATGACTCATACAATCTTTGGTAACAATCTCGTAATTGAGTTGTTGCACCAATTTTTTTTGCAATTTTCTCACTCTCTAATAATGTTTTATAACATTTATTAAAATCTCCATTCTCTCTATATATTGTTGCCAAATTTATCAGACTCATTGCTAAACCGTACTGATCCTTAATTTGTTTTTTAATAGCTATTGATTTTTTATAATATGTTATTGCGGAAGTGTATTTTTTTGCATTTCATATGTTAACCCAATATTGTTTAAAGTCATTGCCTCGCCATGCAAATCAGCTATTTCTTTTTTAATAATTAAGGATTGACTATAATAGTCTTGAGCTTTTTTATATTTCTTATTATTATGATACAATAACCCGATATTATTTAATGTCATAGCTATTCCATGCTTATCAGTCAAAGATTTTTTTATG
>JAESUI010000179.1 GCA_016763135.1 Flavobacteriales bacterium | reverse complement strand
GCGAAGTGTCCAATTTAGGCAATAGATTTAAAATAAAAAAGTGAACAAGATTGAAATTACAACAACACAAAACGTAACGGTAGAATATGAGCTTTCTCCATTAATTTATAGAATAATTGCTTTTATACTAGACGGAGTCATTTTAACTATTGGTTGTTTGATTTTGTGGGGGATTACTGCTGGTATTTTTGGAAGGTTTGCTGACTTGGCAATATATTTTACAGTGCTCCCGGTCGCGCTTTTTTATAGCTTGGCTTTTGAGCATTTTAATAACGGGCAATCTATAGGGAAGAAGGCTTTAAGTTTAAGGGTAATTAGAGTAGACGGAGAGAAAACACAATTTTTAGATTATGTGATGAGGTGGGTTTTTAGAGGTCTAGACATTTACCTTTCGGTGGGGGCGATCGCGGGGCTTGGAGTGTTGGCTTCATCGAAAAACCAACGGTTGGGCGATTTTTTAGCAAATACAGTGGTGGTTCGTGTTGGGAAAACGGAAAGGATGAAGTTGCAAAACCTTTTACGTTTAAACCAAATGAAAAAATATACACCAACATATCCAGAAGTGATCAAAATGAAAGAAGAGTCGATGTTGATTGTTAAAGAAACAATAGAACGACACAAAAAAAACCCTAATTATGCCCACCAAAAAGCATTAGAGTTGTTGGTTAAGAAAATGGAAAAAGAATTAAACCTTGAGGCTCCTGCAAATAAAATTAATTTCTTAAAAATTCTTCTTAAAGACTATGTTGTGTTAACCAGGTGATTTGTTTTTTCTGTTAACACAAACTTAACATAGAGGTAAAAACTGCATAACATCCTGTTTACTTTTACAATATATTTTTGTGCTGTAATTAATTTTTAAAAGGGATAGAGAACATTAACTAAAAAAATGAAGAGGCTTAATTTATTATTAATTGCAATTGGAGTAACAGCACTTTCTTTTGCACAAGACACAACAAACAACACGTTTGGGAAAGGGCTTTACAATGTTGTTGCTAAAGACAACTCGTATAGCGTGAAATTTGCAATTAGAATGCAGTCTTTATATATAGGGCAGTGGGACGTAAATGATTCGTCTGGCTTAGGGTCGGGAACGTCTCAATTTTTGGTAAGAAGAGCAAGGTTGAAATTTGGTGGTCATGCTTTTACACCCAAACTAAAATATAAGCTAGAGTTAGGATTAACCAATAGAGATATTTCAGGAGCATCACCTCACACAAAAGGAGCTCCGAGATTAATATTAGATGCTGTTATTAAGTGGAATTTTTATAAAAACCTTTCATTATGGGCCGGACAAACAAAGTTGCCAGGAAATCGAGAGCGTGTTGTTTCTTCTGGAAATTTGCAGTTGGTTGATAGATCTAAATTAAATTCAAACTTTAATATTGACAGAGATATGGGAGCTCAATTACGACACCATTTTAAATTAGGAACGAACTTTATCATTAGAGAAATAATCTCCGTTGCTCAAGGAGAAGGAAGAAATGTAACCGATCCTAACCTAGGGGGTTATCAATATACAGGAAGAATAGAAATTTTACCTTTTGGAAGTTTTGCTAGCAAGGGAGATTATATAGGTTCTGCAATTAAGAGAGAAAAAAAACCAAAATTAGCTTTAGGGGGCACATATGATATGCACAATAGAGCTGTTAAAACAAAAAGTAACCAAGGAAGTTATATGGAAACTGATGCTGGTTATTTTGAAACAGATATTGTAACTGTGTTTGGGGATATGATGTTCAAATATGGCGGGTTTTCAGTAATGGCTGAATACGCATTAAGAACAGCAGAGCAAGATAGCGCAATAAATATTGATGGCACAAAAACAGGTGATGTTGTTGCTGTTGGAACAGGAATGAACTTTCAAATGGGATATATGTTTAAAAGCAACTGGGAGGTTGCAGCTAGGTATACTCTTACAGATTGGGACACCGATGTTACAGGGAAGGAAGCTCAAACACAGTATACGGTTGGAATTTCAAAATTCTTTAAAGGCCACAAACTAAAAGTTCAATCAGACATTACTTATAGCACAACAGTTGATAACCCTGATAGTCAGTTGATATATCGGTTACAATTTGATTTACATTTTTAGAAAGAGAAAAAGTATAAAAATCCCTCTAACCAGAGGGGTTTTTTGTTTTTAAGTTTTCTTTTTACACTTCAATAAAGTGTGAAAGCTTCCAACTTGATCATGATCATCTATTACCTCAAGCCCCGCTAACTCTATTGCCTTATACATGTCTTTTGAATGATACATTTTGCTGTTACCATTCGCTACAGCAGTAAAATATAAAGAGGTTCCGTGTAAGCAATATGCTGCAGCCAAGTCTTTTTGCCTATCCCAAAATAATTCAAGAATGTAGACATAGGTGTTTTCATCTATTGCATTATTAATATTTGCCAATATTTTAACGATTTCTTCCTCTGAAAAACAATCTAAAAATTGGCTCATCCAAACACCATCTGTTTCTTGTGGAAAGGTTAGCCTGCCCGTTAAGACATCTTGTGCTATTCCTGAAATTCTATTTTCTAGGTTCGTTTTTGCAATGTTTTTTTTAGCTTTTTCCCATTGACCAGGAAGATCAACAATTGTCATTTTAACACGATCATTAAACTTACAACATTCAACACTCCATTTTCCTGTGTTACCACCTATATCAACAATGTGTTTGTGATTTTCTTGAAAAACAAGTTTTAAAGCATGAGGAAATGCTCGGTCAGAATAGTAATGATCAAAATCAAACCAACTTGTTTTTATTGGCTCAATCAAAGAAGATAGGCTTGGGTAAATTGTACTATCATCAACCCCTATTTCCTTTAAGCCAATAGGTTTTTCCTTTATAATGGATTCCTCTAGATGAAATAGTGCTTTATAACACACGTCATGAGTAAAGTTTAGATTAACGCGCGTAGCCTCATCGTTCAATAAAAAATAACCCATTTTAGTAATGGAGTATTTATCTTCTTCTTTAAGATAAAAAAGACCTATAGTTAGACCTGTTTCTAAAAGGGTGTTTACACCATAAAAAGGGATGTCTAGCTTAAGAGCTATTTCATTGGCGGTAACTCCCTTCTTTTTTTTCTGATAAACTTCTTTTAAAATTCCATTTTCTCTCATTACTCGAGCTGCCTGAAACATTATTGGGGAAAAGGTTAATTTTTGAACTTCTTCCTTAGCTTGTTTGGCGCTTAAGTTGTCTTTGTAATACTCTTTTAACATGTTTCTTAATTTTGAGCTTGTATTAGAGTGTTTTTTTTGTAGCCTCTAAGAATGTTACTTGGCCATTTTCTACTGAGTATATAGCTCCTACTATTTCAATTTCCCCCTCTTTTTCCATTTCTGATAATATTTGACTTTCTTTTCGAATGATTTCGATGGATTTTTTGACATTTAATGTAGCCACCTTTTCAATAGCCTCTTCATTCATCTCTGAGTTATTGGTATTAATTGCTTTAACGGCAGGTTGTATTTTATCTAAAAGAAAAGTAATATTTCCTAGCTCAACATGATTACAGGCGGCAGTAACGGCCCCACATTTAGTATGACCCATAACTACAATAATTTTTGAGCCTGCAACCTTACAAGCATATTCCATTGAACCTAAAATATCTTTATTAACAATGTTTCCAGCAATTCTTACACTAAAAACATCCCCTATTCCTTGGTCAAAAACTAACTCAGCAGGAACCCTTGAGTCTATACAGCTTAATATTGTTGCAAAAGGATATTGCCCCTTGCTGGTTTCAAAAACTTGATCTTGTAAATTTCTCTGTGCTTTTACATTTTGTGCAAATCGGTTATTTCCTTCAACCAATATACGGTGAGCATCTTTTGGTGTAAGGTTATCTTGTATTTGTTTTGTTTGTGTTCTCATTTTTCTAATAAATTATTTTCGTCTTTTACATTTTCTTTTATCCAAACTAAACAGTCTTTAAAGTTTTCAAATAAATGCTCTTTAGGTATTAAGTTTGGAATTATATCTATGCGTTCAAGCATATATTTAGGCTGCTCTAATAAGCTTGTTAATAATATTTTCTTGCCTTGTTTTGCCAGGTCAATAATAACTTCTTCCATTGCGTATAATCCTGATTGATCCATATAAGGAACTCTATCCATCCTTATAATTATAGTAGAAGTAGTTTCAGGAATTTGTTTGGCTAAGTGTTGAAAATGGCTAGTAGAACCAAAGAATAAAGGACCTTTAATGTGTTTTACAAAAACTTCTTCTTTTAAGCTCTTTGACAAATCAATTTCATCTGGCCATGACTTTTCTTTCAAAAGTGATTTTACATCTGATCGTTTTTCTGTTAAATCCCCCATTTTTTTCATAAACATTAATGAAGCGATAACCAAACCGATTCCAACAGCATAAACTAAATTCCAGACGGAAGATAACACCAATACAACTATCATTATTATTATTTCAGGGCGAGGCATATATGGTATTGCTTTTAAGCCTTTATAATCCATTACACCAATCCCAACAGTAATTAATATTCCAGCCAAAACAGCGGCTGGAATTTGAGAAGCAATTGGGCCTATTGCCAATAAAATAAAAAGTAATAATACTCCTGCTGTCATTCCAGATAAACGGGTTTTTCCTCCCGCCTTAATGTTTACTACGGTTCTAATGGTTGCCCCAGCACCGGGTATTCCTCCAAAAAGGGCGGCAATACTGTTTCCAATTCCTTGCCCAATTAATTCTTTGTTTGGCTTATGTTTGGTTTTGGTCATGTTATCAGCAACAACAGAGGTTAATAGGGAGTCAATAGCTCCTAATAATGCCAAGGTTAATGCAGTAAAAACATAAGGAATAATATTACTTAAACTAAAGCCTGTAAATATTTTAAGATTAAAAGAAGGAAGCCCACTTGGTATTTGCTCGATAGACCTATAATCTAAATTAAAACCGTACGCAAGACCAGACATTACAAGCAAAGCCACAAGAGTACTCGGAACAGCAGTAGTTATTTTCTTAAACCCATAAATAATAACGATTGTTCCTAATGCAAGTAAAAACTCTAGCCAGCTAATGTTTTTTAAAGCTCTAGGCAAAACGGTTATTGCCCCTATTACTCCTGCCGCTTCTTTTGCAGCTAAAGTTTGTGATTCTTTTAGAATTTGTTCTTCGGTTACATGTTGAGCTCGGATTATTGTTTCTTCAAAATTTTCTAAAACCAAGATTCCCTCACCCGTTTCCTCTTTTAGAATATTATCTAAAATAATTTCTTCAGCATGAGGTTTAAATTGATTTACAAAAGCAGCATCTTCTTTTGGGTAATATCCAATAGAAGGTAAAATTTGGGTAATTAAAATAATGACACCTATTGCAGTCATAAAACCAGAAACAACAGGGTAAGGAATGTATTTAATGTATTTACCTAAACCAATAAGCCCCAAGCCTATTTGAAAAAGACCAGCCAATAAAAAGATGGTTAAAATTATAGGTAAAGCTTGGCTTATATCCCCATCATTAATTGCTAAGATAGTGGCAATTACCACCATACTAACTGCTGTCATGGGCGCTGTTGGCCCTGATATTTGAGTGTTTGTTCCACCAAAAAGAGCAGCAAAAAAACTTACAAATATAGCTCCGTATAATCCTGCACTTGGTCCAAGCCCTGAACTTACCCCAAAAGCTAACGCAAGAGGAAGAGCAACTATTCCGGCAGTAAGACCGCCAAAGATATCACCTTTAAAGTGTTTAAAATTGAATATGTTTTTCATGTGTGTATGTTTTGATGCTAAAATTGAGCATCGTTTAAATATCAATTAATTGTAAATAGGTTAGCTAAATAATTCGTAAGAAAATTTAGGTTAAGAAATGCTTTCTTGTTGTGATGCAGGCTACTTAATAGCAGTAGCAGAACACGGCTCTTAACAATTTTTTGGAGGGGGGGTGAGTATGTCTTTGTAAGAATTTAACACATTTGAATCTTTGATAATACGAGTTTTGAAAAAACTATAATCAACAACCAGATATGGTTTATCTTCATGGATGAAGCCTTCAAGCGTTTCTACATCTTCTTCAGAATCTCGTTCTTCACTTTGTTCTTCATTAGAGGTGTTTTCACAGCACTCGTAAAAGCGAGTATCATCATTTAAAACATGTATGGTGGACAAAACCAGAGGCATTATAATTACAAACACCATCACAATTGCTTTTATTTGAAGATTCTTCATTGGTGCGAAAATACCAATTAATTGTGTAATGTAATATGTTAAAAATCATTAAAAAACCTGCGATATGAAAGTTTTTAAGGCTACTTAGATTGGTTTCACCGCTTCCCGAAAATAGGTTAACATAAGCTTAATGTGATTAACAATTAATTAATATAGCCTTAATGAGTCTTTAACAGCACTGCTTTGCCGGTGGTTTACTTTTGCTCTAAAACAAATTAATAAATGACAATAATGAAAACAATAATAAAAATAATCTTAGGAGTATCTGTAATATTTACGCTGGCTTCCTGTCGTAGAAATACGGAAAAATCAGCAGAAAACACATTAAAAGATAAAGAATTAAGAGGCAGTATTAAAATTGATGGCTCAAGCACAGTTTATCCGATTACCGAGGCAATAGCAGAAGAATTTAGGGCTGTTGCTCCAGAAGTAAAAGTGACTGTTGGAGTTTCGGGGACGGGTGGAGGATTTAAAAAATTCTCTAGAGGAGAAACCGCAATTAGTGATGCTTCAAGACCAATAAAAGATAAAGAAAAAATTGCCTGCGAAGAAAATGGAATTAGCTATGTTCAATTAGAGGTTGCGTATGATGGGTTAGCCGTTTTGGTTAACCCTGCAAATGACTGGCTGGATCATTTATCAGTTGAAGAATTAAAGAAAATTTGGGAGCCAGCAGCACAAGGTGTTATTATGAGGTGGAGTCAAATTAGAGATGGGTTCCCTGATGAAGAGATTCATTTATTTGGACCAGGTGTAGCTTCAGGAACTTACGATTATTTTACCAAAGCAATTTGTGGTGAAGAAGGGGCAAGTAGAGGAGACTATACAGCAAGTGAAGATGACAACGTATTGGTTCAAGGAATTTCTACAGATAAATATGGGTTAGGGTTTTTTGGGTTAGCTTATTTTGAAGAAAATAAGGACAAATTAAAACTAGTTGGTGTTGATGGTGGCGAAGGGGTGGTTATTCCTACCCAAGCAACAGTTGCTGATGGCACTTACCAACCATTATCTCGACCAATCTTTATTTATGTCAAAGATAAAGCTGCAGAAAGGGAAGAGGTTGTAACGTTTGTAACTTTTTATTTAGAACTAGTTCCAGAAATAGCACAAGAAGTAGGTTACATTGCTTTGCCTGCTGCTGAATATGCTAAACAAGCAGAAAAGTTTCAAGCATTTATTTCTAAAAAATAAGAGACAAGTTGTAGGTTAAATTGGGCGACTATTTTCTAACCAAGAAGAGTTAGGTTGCCCATTTCTTTCTTTATGAAATTTAGCGAAAAAATAATAGTAGCACTGTTGAAGTTTGCAGCTTCAATTACCATTATAACTACCATTGGTATTATAATGGTTTTGCTGTTTGAGACTATTAATTTTTTTAAAGAGGTCTCCTTTTGGGAATTTATTACCGACAAAGAATGGACGCCATTGTTTGCTCAAAAACATTTTGGGATTCTCCCGCTGGTTACAGGAACGTTGTTAACTACGTTGATCGCTATTATGGTAGCTCTTCCTGTTGGGTTGACTATTGCTGTCTATTTAAATATGTATGCACCAAAAGGATTTAGAAAAACCGTTAAACCATTATTAGAAGTTTTAGCAGCTATCCCAACAGTGGTTTATGGTTTTTTTGCTTTATCGGTAGTTACCCCTTTTTTACAATCCATTTACCCTGATTTAGCTGGGTTTAATGCACTTTCGGCTGGAATTGTTATGGGAATTATGATTATTCCTTTTGTATCTTCATTAAGTGAAGATGCATTGTATGCGGTTCCTAAAACATTAAAAGAGGCGTCTTTCGGAATGGGCTCTACTCGATTTCAAACATCGTTTAAAGTAATGGTTCCTGCTGCATCTTCAGGTATTATAGTTTCTATTATTTTGGCAATTTCTAGGGCAATTGGAGAAACAATGATTGTTGCCATTGCCGCGGGACAACAACCTCGGTTTGGTTTTGATCCGACCGTGCCTATAGAAACCATTACAGCTTATATTGTTCAGGTTAGTATGGGAGACGTTCCACATGGAACCTTAGAATACAGAACCATTTTTGCGGCAGGGATTACCCTGTTTGCTTTCACGTTTGTATTGAATTCTGTTAGTTTTTGGATTAAGAAAAGATATCAAGAAAAATATGACTAACGCTCAAAAAAATAGAATTATTGACAAATCATTTCAAGCATTTGGAGTTGTTTGTACTTTTTTTGGTTTAGCCATTTTAGCTGTTTTGATTTATAATATTTTTGAAGAAGGCTTATCTAGAATAAATTGGGATTTTATTACAAATCTACCATCAAGAAGACCACAAAAAGCAGGAATTTATACTGCAGTAATGGGCACTATTTGGATTTTAGTAATGACAACATTAATTGCATTTCCTTTAGGTGTTGGAGCAGGAATTTATTTAGAAGAATATACTAAAAAAACAAAACTAGCGTCATTGCTGGAAATTAACATTGCCAACTTAGCTGGTGTTCCATCTATTATTTATGGGTTATTAGGCTTAGAAATTTTTGTAAGAATATTTGGTTTAGGAGGTAGTTTATTGGCAGGAAGTTTAACCCTTTCTTTATTGATTCTTCCTATTATAATTGTTGCAACAAGAGAAGCGTTAAAAGCTGTTCCAAGCTCTATAAAAGACGCATCAATGGCGTTAGGAGCTTCTAAATGGCAAACCATTTGGAACCAAACGCTACCCGCATCAATAGGCGGGGTTTTAACAGGAGTTATTTTGGCAATATCACGAGCAATCGGAGAAACAGCTCCATTGATTGTTGTGGGAGCCTTGGCTTATGTTCCGTTTGCACCAAGCAGTCCAATGGATGAATTTACAGTAATGCCGATTCAAATTTTTAATTGGGTCTCACGGCCACAACATGGATTTGCCGTTAACGCATCAGCTGCAATTATTGTGTTGTTGTTAATCACGTTTATGATGAATGGAATAGCAGTTTATTTTAGAAATAAATGGCAAAAGAAAATTAAATGGTAGAAATTATGACAGTAAAAGAACCAATGAGTGCTCTTGTAAAAAACCCTCAAGGAGCTCCACGAAAGAACACTATTATTGAAGCTAGAAATGTAGATGTATTTTATGGAAAATTTCAAGCACTTAAAGACATCAATATTACGATGGAAGAAAACAGTGTTACCGCCTTTATTGGGCCTTCTGGTTGCGGAAAATCTACCTTTTTAAGGTGTTTTAATCGAATGAATGATTACATAGATGAGTTTTCTATTAAGGGCGAAGTTTTAATTGACAATAAAAAGGTTTATTGGAAAAATGTAGCTGTTGAAGAGTTGAGAAAAGAGGTAGGAATGGTTTTTCAAAAACCAAATCCATTTCCAAAATCTATTTTTGATAACGTTGCTTATGGTTTAAAGATACAAGGAATTAATGATAAAACATTTGTTGAAGAACGAGTGGTAAAATCCTTAAAAGATGTTGCGTTGTGGGATGAGGTAAAAGACGAAATGAAAAAATCTGCTTTGGCATTATCTGGTGGCCAGCAACAGCGTTTGTGTATTGCAAGAACCTTAGCTGTTAAACCTAAAATTATTTTAATGGACGAGCCAACATCTGCTTTAGATCCAATTTCTACCGCAAAAATTGAAGAATTAATGTTTGAATTGAAGAAAGAATATACCATTGTAATTGTTACACACAACATGCAACAAGCTGGTAGAATTAGTGATAAAACAGCGTTTTTTTATATGGGAGATTTAGTGGAGTATGGAGACACCAAACAAATTTTTACTAACCCTAAAAAAGAAAGAACTCAAAACTACATAACAGGGCGGTTCGGATAGATTAACCAACAACAAAAAAATAACAACAAAAATGACACATTTAGATTCAGAATTAGATCAAATAAAACAGCAAGTTATCGAGATGATGAGCTTGGTAAAAAGTCAATTAGCAAAAGGAAAAGAAGCGGTATTGACTTTTGATAAAGACTTGGTACACGAAATTAATGCCAATGAAAACCGCGTTAATGCAATGGAGTTAAACATTGATAGAGATGTTGAAAATGTTTTAGCATTGTATAGCCCTGTTGCTGTTGATTTACGTTTTGTGATGGCATCCTTTAAAATTAGTTCAGATTTAGAAAGAATAGGTGATAATGCTGTTGGTATTGCCAAATATATTAATAATGTAGATGTGCAGTTGGCTCAAAAAAACTTGGATAAAATTCGATTTACAGAGATGTATGAAAATGCATTAGCAATGTTAGATGATGTTTTTGAAGCTTTTGAAAAAGAAGATACCAAGTTAGCGAGAAAGGTTTTTATTAAGGATAAAGTTTTAAATGAGATTAACAGTAATGCTGCCAATATTGCGATAGAACTCATCAAAGAAAAGCCTGAGAAAATACATAACTACCTTTATCTGCTCTCTATTATTAGAAAGCTAGAGCGTGTTGGTGATTTAACGAAAAACATTGCAGAGGAACTAATCTTTTATATAGAAGCAAAAGTTTTAAAACACAGAAAAAAGAAATAACAACACCTCTTTCTTGCCCTTTAATATCTTTAAAAGTTAATAACTTAACATTAACTTAACATAGGAATTCTGTCTTAATTTCTTTGACAACACTAGATTTGTTGTTCTTAATATTTACGTAATGATAAATTAATATGGAATTCGGATTTATAGACGCACTAAGGCTTATTGGCGCGCTTGGTTTTTTCATTTTTGGGATGAAGATAATGAGTGAAGGAATTCAAAAAGCTGCGGGAAGTAGTTTAAGAAGAATTTTAAGTATGATGACCAGAAACCGTTACATGGGAGTGTTAACAGGGTTTTTAGTTACCTGTTTAGTACAATCATCTTCTGCAAGCACGGTAATGGCAGTAAGTTTTGTTAATGCAGGGTTACTTTCTTTGGTAGAGTCTGCAGGAATAATGTTAGGAGCAAATATTGGAACAACCATTACGGGGTGGTTGGTTGCTGTTTTGGGGTTTAAAGTAAGTATGGCAGCAATGTCATTGCCCTTGTTGGCGTTCGGAGTTCCAATGCTGTTTTTCAAAAAAGCAAAAATTAAATATATTGGAGAGTTTATCGTTGGTTTTGCAATTTTGTTTTGGGGATTATCAGAGTTAAAACATGCCGTTCCTGATGTAAAGAATAATCCAGAAATATTAAATTTCTTAGGGGAGTATGCAGACATGGGTTTATTGAGTAATCTGTTTTTCATTTTAGTAGGAACCATATTAACCATTGTTGTTCAGTCGTCAAGTGCATCAATGGCATTAACGCAAACACTTTGTTTTAGTGGTATTATCCCTTTTGAAGTTGCAGCAGCAATGATCTTAGGCGAAAATATTGGAACAACAATTACTGCTGAGCTGGCTTCACTACCCGCTAATGTTCATGCAAAACGAGCTGCTAGAATTCACTCAATGTTTAATATTATTGGAGTTACTTGGATGGTCTTATTAATTTCATTTACTCCAGTATTACATATTGTTGATTATGTTGCAATAAATATTTTACATGTAGCAAGCCCTTACACCGCTGAAGGAGCGCCTATGGGTTTAGCAATATTTCATACAGGATTTAACTTCTTAAATGTTTTAATAATGATTTGGTTTGTTCCTCAATTAGTTAAAATAGCCATTAAAGCGGTTAAATCTAAAGGAGAAATGGATGAAGAATATCATTTAGAATATATTAGCACAGGCATTATGGCCACACCAGACATGTCTATTTTAGAAGCTCAAAAAGAAGTAGCTAAGTTTGGCGGATTGGTGTTGAAAATGAATGGGTTTGTTGAGGGATTAATTACAGAACAAGACAATAAGGTAATTAGTAAAACACTTGCTAAAATAAAAAAATATGAAGACATTACAGATAGAATTGAAGCTGATGTTGCTGATTATTTAGCGAAAGTATCACAAAATGAAATGAGCGAAAACTCTTCTATAAGAATTAGAGGAATGTTAAGTATTGTTGGAGATTTAGAAAGAATAGGAGATATTTATTATCAAATGTCTAAAGGAATTGAGCGCAAAATTGAAAAGAAAATTTGGTTTACTCCAGAACAGCGTAAAAATATACTAGATATGTTTGAAATGGTAGAAACCTCCCTTAAAACAATGAACATCAATCTTGACTCTAGTTATAGCTCTGTTCGCTTAGATAAAGCAAAAGAGCATGAAGTGGCGTTAAATAAATTTAGAAAAGCCATTAGAAAAGAACACTTTATTAGCGTAGAAAAAGGAGACTACAACTTCGATAGCGCGACTATATATTCTGATTTATTTAATTCTTTAGAAAAAGTAGGAGATCACACCATTAATGTTTCTGAAGGGATTACAGGAGAGCATTAAGCAAGTCCATAGCGAAGAACAATTTATAATAGAAGCAAAGTAAAAGTTTGTTTTAGAAAAATTAATTAAAGCCCCTGTAATCGCAGGAACTTTTTTGTAGGTAAATTTCCAATATGAAAGAGGTTTAATAAACGCTTAACATTAAACTAACCACTAAATAATGGTGCTTCACTAATTTTAATAATTAGAAAATGGCACCAATTATAGACATACTAAGCATCAATTCATCAGAATTAGAGATCACTAAAAAACTATTTGAAAGTGAGGGTTATGATGTTGTTACTTATTCATCGGTAGATGAGGAAAAAATAAATAGCATATACAAAAGCCAACCTGATATTATTTTATTGGATTTAGACATTGATAATTCTGACGGAATAGAATTGTGTCATCAATTAAAATCTAAAAAGGCATTGAATTCTTTTATTGTTTTGTTTACAGAACACCAAGAAGAGTATATTCAGCTTGAGGCTTTTAAAGCGGGGGCAGATGATTATATCATTAAGCCAATCAATCCAATAATTTTGGTTAAAAAGATTAAGGCTTTATTAAAAAGAAAGCCTTTAAATCCAAGGCAATCACAACCAAAAATACTTTCATATAATCAGCTTAAAATTGATCGTGACAGTTATTTGGTTTATAACGATGGTCAATCATTTTCCTTGCCTAGAAAAGAATTTGAGATGCTTTTTTTATTGATTAATACTCCTCAAAAGGTGTTTTCTCGTGAAGAAATTTTCCGACAAGTTTGGAAGGAAGATAAGTGTATGAACACCCGAGTTATTGATGTTCACATTCGTAAAATCAGAGAAAAAATAGGAGACAACATTATCAATACGGTAAAAGGTGTTGGATATCAATTAGCTTAGTAAAGATGTGTAGTTGTTATAGCAAAATTTTACTTAGACTATAACTGTACACCAACAAGACAAATATCATCCGTTTGTTGTTGGTTTTGTTGCCAATTATCAAGCTCGTTCTCTAAACTTTCGAGTTGTCGTTCAAACGTTAAATGGTTGTTATTTTCAATAAATTGGTGTAAATTTTTCGATTGAAACCTTTTAGTTTTCTCCCCACCTAGTTGATCTTGAAAACCATCAGAACCTAAATACAAACTATCACCAGGGCTATAGTTTATTGATCGAGAAGTAAAAGTCCGGTTGCTTTCTATTTTCCACCCACCAATAGGGTATTTAGATCCTTGATAAAGCGTAGTTGTATTCTGATTACTGTCTATAAAAAGAATTTTGCGATTAGCTGTTGAATAATAGAGTTTATTCTCTTTTGTATCAATACAAATAATGGATAAATCTACCCATGGAGTATCAAAACTTTGAGCAGAATTATTTTTAAAACTCTCTATGAATTTTTTATCTACCTCTTGTAAAATTTTATGTGTCTTTTTTATGCCTTTATTCATTATCGTATACTCAAAAAGGTTGAGCATAAGTACAGATAATAGAGCCGCAGAGATGCCATGTCCATTACAGTCTCCAACAACAAGGTATTTTAAGTTGTGTTTTTCCCCGACCCAAAAAAAATCTCCTGAAATTATTCTTTGCGGACGATAAAGGACAAAATGATTATTAAACACGCGAGATAAATGCCTGCTTTTAGGCAATAATCCTTCTTGTACAATTTTTGCGCTTCTTAAACCTGCTTGATGTTCCTTTTGTTGTTCACGAACCCTTGCTAGTTCTTCTGAAGAAAGGCTTGTTGTTTTCATCTTTTTTACTAAATCTATTAATACTACCCCACCAAATACTTTAAGCCTATACTAAACGCAGCACCTCTTTGGTAAGAGTTAAAGATGTATTCTGTGTTTTTATAATTATAGGTTTTCTTAACAATAGGGTTTAAAATGTTTTGTGCTTTAAACTTCAAAGTAAAACGGGCTCCTAAGCGTTTGCTAATGTTAAAATCTAACTGTTGTACAGGTTGTTGGTAAACATTTGGTGTGCCACCAACAATAACCACAGCAATTTTTTCTCCAGAAACATTGTAACTAACATTGGCTGATAAGCCTAAAGTATCATTATTGAAACCCATAAAAAGATTAATAATATAAGGAGATTGTCCAAACATGCTTCGGGTGTCTTCAGCATTGGCATCAGTTGCTCTAATCAATTTTAGCTCCTGATCATCTATGCCTACTTCAGAGTAAACATACGTAAAGTTACCTCCTAGGCTAAACATGTTTTTATCATCAGAAATAAAATTAAGTTTCTTTTTAATCTCTAATTCAACACCATAAACGGTTGCTTTATCAATATTTCTCCAGGTAAGTTCTGCATTTTGTGCCTGTGTGTTAAACACCATTTCTATGGGGTTGGTAAATGACTTGTAAAAAGCTCCTATTGAGAATATCTCTCCAAAATCAGGAAACAATTCATAACGGATATCAAAATTGCTTACCATTGTTCTTTCTAAATCAGGATTGCCAACAATTACCCAGTTGGTAGAAAAATCATAAGATGCAAAAGGAGCAATTTCTCTAAAGGTAGGTCTTGCCAATGTCCTAGAAAAAGCGACTCTTAAATTGCTTTTTTTATTAAGCGCATAAGAAGTACTTAAAGCAGGTAAAATATCTACTTCGCTTAAAGCTCCTTGCTTTTCTTTGGCTTCAAAGCTACGAGTTGTTATGTCTGTTGTTTCTAATCTGGCACCAGTAACAACTCTAAATTTTTTGCTTACCCAAACATCCCCCATTAAATAAGCTGCAAAAACGGATTGAGTGGCAGAATAACTGTTTCTTCTTTCTGTGGCATCCTCAATATAGATGTAATCTGAAACAGGGTTTCCGGCTACAGGTAATATCATGTTGTTATCTGCAATATATTCAGCAACATTTCCATTATAAGTTAAAAACCCTTGAGAACGGTAATTGTATCTGCTTTCGGTAAAAATTCTGTCTTGGTTTAACATGGCCCCACCAAACTTAATTTTGGATGTTTTTCCTTCTTTTTGGTTGATATCAAATTCAAGGTTAAGTTTAGCGTCAGTAGTTGTTTGGTCTAATTCTCTATAATATCTAGTCGGAACAGGGTAAATTGAAGCCTGAATACTATAAGTGGTATCTCCTGTAATATCATCTAGTAGAAAATCGTTAGAGAAGTATCTCAAATCCGGTTCTGTTTGTTTTGATTGAGAATAAGCATACAACCAGTCTACCTTTAAGTTTTTTAATCCATTAAACAAGTGGTCTCCTTTTGCTTGGTAATTTGTTAAGGCACTTTGTTTATACTCTAAAGCTCGTGTTTGAAAATACAAACCTGTTTGATCTTCTGGAATCTCTCCTTCTTGAAAAGTAGTAGTAGTAATCCCGTTCTGGTTTCTTAAATACATCAACCCTATTTTATGATTTTTAGCTATTTGGTAGGATAGGTTTGCAAAAGCTCCCCACAATATATTTTCTTCAGAACGCGTATCTTTTAATGTTCGTTGAGCATTTAATTCATTCACATCTTCTACGTTCCCTGTTAATTCATAACGGTTTGTAAAAGCATTGTTATCTCTATGGCTAAATTTTTTGGAGTAAGATAACCCTATAATAAACCCTAAATTTTTACCCCAAACTTGTTTTAAATTTCCAACTGTTAATGCATGGCGCTGGTTTAAAAAGGTGTTTTTACTGCTCACATCCATTTCTTTGTTAAACGATTTTCCAATTTTTTCTAAACGAGAATTATCTACAAAAAGAGCAGGAATATTTGCTGCCGCTGCAGGCTGATCTCTTGTGCCATCATCAAAACCAAAGTTATCGGTTCCATCACCTTGATGGGTTAAAAAGTTATCTTTAAAGCTCGATTCAGTATTGTATTCTAATGAAGTAGAAAAGTTAAACATAATCTGCTCTGGGAAATCTTTAGTAACAATATCAACTAACCCTCCAGTAAAACTTCCGGGTAAATCAGGCGTAAAAGCTTTAATTATTTTCATATTTTCTATCATACTGGTAGGAAACAAATCCAATTGCACTGCATTTCTGTTAGGGTCTAAACCAGGGATTTCTGCTGAATTTAAAGTGGTTTTACTGTATCGATCACTTAAACCTCTAACATAAACATATTTACCGCCCTCAATAGTTATTCCTGTAACTCTTTTGGCAGCTGAAGCAGCATCGCTATCCCCTCTTTTTGCAATTTCTTTAGCACCAATAACCTCCATTACGGTAGCTGATTTCTTTTTAACTTGCAGTAAGTATTCTTCATTTTTACGATCTGCTTTAGCTTCAACAACAAATGTTTCTATTGCCATTGCAGAGTTGCTTAAAGAGAAGTTTTGAGTTGTTGTTTGATTGCTTACAACAATAATATTAAAAGTGTCTGAACGAAAGGAGATGTACGAACAAATCAATTTATGATTTCCTGCAGCTACGTCTTTTATTGTGTAGTTCCCATCAAAATCAATGATAGTACCAACAATACCCCCAGAGCTTGTTCTTAATTCTTGTACCATTACGGTAGCCCCAATTAACATTTCGCCCGTTGCTTTTTCTTTTGCATTTCCCTGAATCGTTCCCTGAGAAAAAGCAATGTTTATGCTAAAAATGTAAAGTATAATAAATAGTAATTTGTTCATCTTGTTTGTTGTTTTTAATCTGATGCAAAGAAAAAAATCAAACATAATTTAGCCGTTAAAGAAATGTTAAGCGTCTGTTAGGAACTGATTAACTTATTGCAAACAAAAAGCCCCCTGCGGTTACAAGGGGCTTATATTTGTTATTATGAATATTTGTTATGGGAAGGTCAATGTCCAGCCTTGTGCCCAGTTAGTTCCACTAAAAGCACCAATGTAAGTTACATTATCATACCAAGTATCTCCAGAAGCAATTCCAGATCCTAAACTTGAACCCGGAACTGGGTTTGTTGCAGAAATACCTGCGGCAGTTGTGCTAATATTTGAAATACTTGCGTGCCCTGATAAACCTATACCATTGTTATCTACAATATTGTTGCTTCCAATATTTGAAAGAACGATCCCTGCTAATTTTAATTGGCCAGCATCTAACCTTGCTTTAGAATCTTCTCCTGAAGCTAAATCTTCAATGTCAATTCCTTTTCCGAAATTATGAAATACTGTATTGTGATATTCCCCACCAGCATTATCTCTAAAAGTAATCGCTCTACTTGTTCCATTTCCGATGTATGTAGCGTTGTAAATTACAGGAGTTGCATAAGGTGTTCCGTCTTCTGGCGAAGTTCCACCATCGTGCTCACCACCTCTATCAGAGTTAGCGTTTTCAATAGCTACCCAAAACTGACCTTTTCCTCTAAATCCTTGATCATAATCATAAGAATCATCCAATACATTAGAAACTAAGATGTGCTTTAAGTTTGGAGTTCCTCCAAAAAACTCAATTCCGTCATCAGCGTTTGCAACAACTTCAATATATTCTATGGTCGTTCCAGAACCAACACCACCTAGTGTTAACCCATTAATTTCGTTTCCTGCTCCAATATCTGTTCCTCCATGTCGGATAGAAACATATTTCATTGTCCCTGAGTTATCTGAGTCATTACTTCCTCCATAAGCTCCTCTTGGTTCTGAAGTTGGAATTCCTTCAATGTTTTGAGTTGTAGGAACAGTATTTAGTACTGCATCACCTAATATGATTATACCTCCCCATTGTCCAGTAGTGGTTAATGGAACAGAACCGTCTAACGGATCAGCTTCAAAAGTGAAAATAATTGGCGAAGTTGCAGTTCCTATTGCATTTATTGTAGCACCTTTTGCCACAATTAATGCAGAAGCGCTTGCTCCAGTCCCTGGTTTTCCTTTTATAATAGTTCCAGCTTCAATTGTTAATGTTTGTCCTAAATTTACAAAAACAAAACCATCTAATAAATAAACTTTATCGTTTGTCCATGTTGTAGTTCCTGTTCCAGAACCAACATCAGTTATCGTTACAATATTACTTCCAGATGGAAGAGGCGTTTCTGCATAAAGACACGATCCGTCATCTTTATCGGCATCTACATTGTAATTTTCTGCGGTTATATCAGTACAACCTTCTTTTTTAGAACATGAAGTAAGAATACTTCCAAGTCCAACGACAATTGCCGTAATTAGTAATAAGTTTTTTGTTTTCATTTTTTTCAATCTTTAGTTTTATAATTTTTTATGATGCAAAGGAATACCACAGTTATTACTAGAGTGTAAAATCAATCTTATACTTATTTTATGATGATGTTAAGGAAAGCTTACCTTTGTTAAGTAAGCCTTAAGAAAAACACTAAGAAGCGTTAGGCGGCAAGGATTAAACAATTTGTTAATGTTAAATTAACATCGAGAAAGAAAGGTGAGGTTACATTTGTATAAAAATAAGAAACGATGAGTAACGAAAAGATATTATTAGTTGACGATGAGCCAGACATTATTGAGTTTTTAGGGTATAACCTATCTAAAGAGGGTTATGATGTTACTACCACAACTAGCGGAAAAGAAGCGATAGAAATTGCTCAAAAAATTAAACCAGACTTAATTATTTTAGATGTGATGATGCCAGAAATGGATGGAATCGAAACATGTCATGAGATTAGAAATATTGACGGATTAAAAGACACCTTAATTGCTTTTTTAAGTGCACGAGGAGAAGATTATTCGCAGGTTGCGGGGTTTGATGCAGGTGCTGATGACTATATAACAAAACCGATAAAACCACGATTATTGGTGAGCAGAGTAAAGGCTATCTTAAGAAGGAAATCTGGAGCTGAAGAAGCTCAGGCAAATGATGAGGAAGGAAGTATCAGAATTGATAGAGAAAAGTATTTAGTGTATAAAGAAGGAGAAGAATTATCTTTTCCTAAAAAGGAGTTTGAATTATTAGCCTTACTTATTTCTAAACCAGGAAATGTATTTACACGAGATGTAATTTTAGAAAGAGTTTGGGGGGGAGATGTTGTTGTTGGTGATAGAACTATAGATGTACACATCAGAAAATTAAGAGAAAAATTAGGTGACCACTACATCAAGACAATTAAAGGGGTTGGTTATAAATTTGAAGCGTAATTAATATTGTTTGCTAAACATGTTTTGCGAGAGCAAAAGCTCCAAAACAAATAGTAAAGAAGAAACCCTACATTTGTCCAAATGAAAGACTTAACACCCAACGGAATAGCCCTTAGAATTTCTTTTTTAGTTACAGTAGCTGTTACTATTATTGTTTCTGTTGTTGATTACTTAACAGGAGAGTTTAACTGGATTTTATTGTATACCGTTTTTCCAATGGCTTTTTTAGCGTCTTATATTGGTTTTCGAATTGCAGTGGAGCGATTTATTTATAAAAAAATTAAGGTCATTTATAAAACCATCCATAATTTAAAATTGTCTTCCGGAGAGAAAGCAAAAGAGTTTAACTTAAACACAAATGTATTAACGGAGGTTAAAGAGGAGGTTGAAAATTGGGACAAACTCAATAAGGAGGAAATTGAACGATTAAAAGGGTTGGAAAACTACCGTAGAGAATTTGTTGGAAATGTTTCTCACGAATTAAAAACGCCTATTTTTAATATTCAGGGTTATTTATTAACGCTTTTGGAAGGGGGGCTTGAAGATCCAAAGATTAATGTAAGCTATTTACAAAAAGCAAATAAAAGCGTAGAGAGAATGATCGCTTTAATTGAAAATTTGGATGAGATAACTAAACTCGAGTCTGGAATGATTGAGATGGATATTGAAAAAATTGATTTAGTTGAGTTGATAAAAGAAGTAATTACTTTATTGGAATTGAAGGCAAAAAAGAACAATACAACTATCATTTTTGTAGATCAGCCTAATAAGCCGTTATGGGTAAAGATTGATAAGGGTGGAATTACCCAAGTGTTGGTTAACCTTGTTGTTAACTCAATTAAATATGGTAAAGAAGGTGGTGAAACCCTGATTAAGGTTTTTGATATGGATGATAATTTATTAGTTGAAGTTGCTGATAACGGACAAGGAATTGCCGAAGAACATTTGCCTCGTTTATTTGAGCGGTTTTACAGAATAGACAAAGGAAGAGCTCGAGAAAGTGGAGGGACAGGACTTGGGCTTTCGATAGTAAAACACATTATTGAAGCACATAATCAAACCATTAATGTAAGAAGTGCTATTGATGTTGGTTCTACTTTTTCGTTTACACTAAAAAAAGCATAAATATGTTTCCTTAATTTATTTTGTTTCTTTGTGTTATGCAAATTCAACTATCAGTTGTTATAATTACTTTTAATGAAGAAAAAAACATTGCTAGATGTTTAGATTCTGTAGTTAAAGTAGCTGATGATATTATAGTAGTTGACTCTTACTCTACTGACAAAACCAAACAAATTTGTATTGAAAAAAATACCCGTTTTGTGGAGCATAAATTTGATGGTCACATTGAGCAAAAAAATTGGGCGATTACTCAAGCAAAACACCAATATGTACTTTCGTTAGATGCGGATGAATCCTTAACTCCAGCACTTCAACAAGAAATAATCAGTATTAAAAACAATTGGCAAGTAGATGGGTATCGTTTTAATCGCCTAACGAATTTCTGTGGTACTTGGATAAAACACTGTGGATGGTATCCTGACAAAAAATTACGCTTATGGGATACCACCAAAGGAAAATGGGGGGGAGACAATCCTCATGATAAAGTAATAATGGAGAAAGGAGCGACAACGAAGCACATTAATGCTGATATTTTACACTACTCTTTTTATACGGTAGAACAACACTTAAAACAAATCGATTATTTTACAGACATTAGCTCTAAATCAGCTTTCGAAAAAGGAAAAACAAGTAATGGGTTTAAAATCTTTTATAAATCAACCTTTAAGTTTATTAGAGACTACTTTTTAAAGTTGGGGTTTTTGGATGGTTACCACGGATATGTGGTTTGTAAAAATTCAGCTCACGCCAAGCGGTTAAAATATGCGAAACTAAGAGAGCTGAACAGAAAAGCTTAATTCTTTTTTTCTAGTATTAGCTTTTTTATCAAAGAGATTTGGCCCAAATGGTAATAGCTGTGCTCAATCAGAGCCTCAATATTTCTACGATAAGTTCCATATTTTCATCTACAAAAGGTTGGTCTAATTGTTCATCAGACAGTTGCTCAATATGTTCTGCAAACTTTTCTGAATTTTCCCATAATTTATTTAAAATGCTTTCCCTATCATCTTTTGAGTTAATCGTTGGAAAATCAAAGCTGTATTTATCTTTAATTCCAAGCGTACCATCTTCAAATACATTTAATACTCCAGCTATATAATAATTAATGTGCTGTGTAAGAGTAGCAATAGTATTTAATGACCCTATTTTCTGAGAAGCTTGATTCCAGCTTATATCAGATAATACATCCTTGTAATTGGTGTTGGCTATCCATTTTCCATTTAATAAAACTTCACGGAAACGGCTTGCTATTTGAGTGGTCG
>JAESUI010000178.1 GCA_016763135.1 Flavobacteriales bacterium | reverse complement strand
TTAGATGCTGCAAGAAATGCCGGGATTTTAGCTGTTCAAATGCTTGCTATAGGAGATGAAGAACTGCATGAAAGAGTGATTGTCTTCAAAGAGAATCTTAAAGAAAAAATAGTAAAAGCTAATGAAGATTTAAAGGAGTATAAATTTGAAAGTAGGGTTTAAATTATGAATAAGAGTATTTTTTTACTGTTTTTCTTGTGTTAATTATGACAACCCTGTATCACTGTTTAAGGAACCGTTGTGTAACATTGGTCTCAAAACCTTGAATATTGATAAGATACAATCCTTTGTTTAATGCACTAATATTTAGGGTGTTCACCTTTTGATTGGATGATAAAACTACCTTTCCTGTAGCATCATAAAGAATGATTTTCTCGATTTGAAAATCTGTTTCTATATTTAATAGTTCATTAGCAGGATTTGGATAGATACTAAGGCCTCCAATGTTTGGATTTTTGTTATCAATTCCTGTTGGTGTAGCAATAATGAATTGTCCCATCATTCCCATGTCTTCGTGTGTTAGCATATGGCAATGGTACATGAAAGGAATAGAATCATCAGCAAAATCGTTAAATTGAGCAATAAACCGAACTGTTCCATTTCCTGCAGGAACCAGTACCACATCATTTAACCCTTGAAGTTCTGGAGGAGGTGGATTTCCGTTAATATCTAAGATGAAAAATTGCACATCATGTATATGGAAAGGGTGGGCAATTGGTGTGCTATTAGTAAATGACCAAATTTCAATATTATTTAATGGAATGGTATAATTAATAACGGCCATATCAAAAGTCGCATTATTAATCAGGAAAGGTCCAGTTAAATCTCCCATTGGTCCAGCAGAAGTAAAAGTTAAATTCCGAGTAATGTTTTCAGTACCTTCTAATAAAGGAGAATAACTTGCTAATGTTGAAGGAATGGTCAGTATTGGGTTTGCGGTTTGAGCAACAACATTAATATCCAACAATTGAAAATCATTTCCATTTAAAGGATTACTGGTGTAGCCAACTAATGAAGCTGTCGCACCTGCCCCCATTCCTGGTTGTGTTGCTCCATAAACTGCATTAGGTAATTCAGAAGCATAACTCACTAGTTGAATGTTTTGTCCTAAATCAGATGATAAATCAACTAAAATATCAGCACGTTGCCCGGGAGACATTCTGTATCTAGTTAAATTTACAGGAGCAGTTAATAAACCGCCATCTGTACCAATTAAACTAAATGTTCTGTTATCAGAAAATCCTACTTCATAAAGTCTTTGAGAAGAACCATTAAGAACTCTAAGTCTTACCACTTGAGCTGGAAAATCTACAACTGGATCAATTGTTCCATTTACCATTACAGTTGAATCGGATTCTGTATGAACCAAAATCTGTTTAGCAGCATCAAATCCTTTAGTTTGCAATACTAGAGGAAACTCATCGACACCATAAGTTAAAGGTAAATTTAAGCTTGCTTCCTCTGCATCTCGAACTAAAATCATTCCTGCAATTCCTTTAGATACATGTTTATCTGTTTGCATGTGTAAATGAGGATGATACCAATTTGCTCCAGCTTTATCCATAACAGTAAATTGTGGATTCCAAGTTGTACCAGGGGCTATAACGCTATGTGGTCCGCCATCATTTATTGGGGCTACATGCATTCCATGCCAATGAATTGTTGTGGTATCTGTTAATTGATTATCTACCGTAATACTTATAAAAGAGTCCTTTTGTAAAATAAGGGTAGGACCTAATAAACTTCCATTTGCTCCCATTGTATTAGTAAAAGCAGGAGGAAAAAATTGAGTTGTACCATCTTGTAAGGTCAGGTTAATGTTTGGACCAGTTAGTGTTGGAGGTATTGCTAAAGGGTTTTGAGCACTCGCAAAAGTTGACGCGATTAAAAAAAGTAATAGTAATTTTTTCATGATATTTTAATTTAGTTATTATTTAAAATAAGTTGAATAATTATTTAAATGGTTATTGATTTTCTCTGTGATAGGATGAGCTTCTTTCAAATTTTCGGCATCTTTTAACTCATTAATTAGTTTAACTAAAGGCAAAAGATAATTGTGCAATTGTTCATGAGACTCCCCTTTCATAGTGCATTCCGAAAAAACTGTTTGCATTTCAGTATCTAAACGCTCTCCTATGGTATGGTAATATGTTAAATCACCGTCTTTAGTCTCTGAGTTAACAATTGCTACCATTTTTTCAATGTTGGTGGTTGTCTCAATATTCGCAATCCATTTTTCACCATCATTCAGTTGAACAGTAGCTTGATGATTAACGTGCTCTTTATGAACCTCCTGTTTTGTTTTATGATTCTCACTGTTCTCTTCTTTTACATTATCAGTACATGCACTTAATGTAAAAAGTCCAAGAAATCCTATTAAAATTAATTGTTTCATGTTTTCTAAATATTAGTTAATGTTTACAATTTCCTTCACAACCTGTTCCACACCCAGCTTCACAACCACTTTTTTTATTGCCTTTTTTCATTTTTCCATGCTTCATTCCTTTTGCAGGGAAGTTGTCATATAAATAATTGGCAATTGTTTCTATTTCTGCTACCGTTACATTTGCTTTTTGAGAAGGCATTACTTTAAATTTTCCCATCATGGATTTTTCTGCTGATGGATTTTGAACATAATCAACAATAAAGTCAATGGCATTCTCTCTTTTTTCAGTCTCAGTCTTTCCTTTAACACCTTTTTTAACATGCATCATAACCCCCATCATTGGTGGGGCAATTAACTTGCTCATATCTTCTGGCTTTGTTGTAGTATGGCATGCAGTACATTTTGCTTTAAACAGCGTTTCTCCTTCAGAAACAATTATTTTTTCAGTTTCTTCAATGTAATTGCTTGTTTTAGTGCGATTAGTATAAGATGTTAAACTAATAGCTAATCCTGATAAAAGGATTCCGATTGTGATCATTTTTGTTTTCATAATTATTGTTTTTAGTTAAAAATTGTATTTCACTTTAGCGTATAACATATTGTTTTGATAATACTGTCCGAACAAGCCAGTTGTTCCTAAAAAGACATTCCCCCCTAACTCAATACTAATAGCATCTTTAGGAAAGTAAAAGCCTCTTAGTCGAACAAAAGCATCTTCGTTATCAATTCCATAATAAGTAAACAGTTCTAATCGTACTTTCTCTCTAAATAAGGTTCTGTTTACCATTAAAGTTGCCATATTTCGTACTTCATCATCTTGAATGAAATCATCATATTCAATTATAATTGTTTGAATGAATTGGCCACTTATTTTCCAATCACCAATAGTTTTATCTAATCCAACAACATAATTCAATTCATCTTTTTGTGTTAAAGCATCTGTCGCTTTTGGATTTTCTGTTTGAAAATATTTATCAAAGTAATAGGCTCCTTCTCCTCTTAAAATAAATCCTTTGATATCCGTATTAAAACTTAATCCTGATAAATAAAGGCGATGATGTTCTGGTGTTACTGTTAACCCGCTCAATTCCATAGTTGAAGTATCAATCTCTTTAGTGATGTGCATGCTTGGATCATCATTCCAGGTATAACCTCCCATTAGCTGAACATCAAAAGCAGATTTACTAATAGAATACCGTCCAAAAGCTTCTCCATTTTCTAGGTTGACAGGAACATCTTGTTTGCTATAATCAAAAATTACTGGAGCTGGAAAACTCATTTCAGGTCTCCAAATAGAACCTTCTTCTGGAGAAATAGTTGGTGTAAAAGAGGGAATGAGTACCAATTCAATTTCATGGTCATCGTGTGGATAATATTTTGTTTTTATGACATTTACTCCTATTCGAATTTCATTAAAATCCCATAATAAGAAATCGGTTAAATTTTTAGGTGAAACAATATCGGTTATAAAAACACCATCAGCTTGTCCCCAAATAACTTGTTGGCGACCAATTCTAAAATCTACTTTTTTAGTGAATAAATCAATGTATAATTCTCTGACATCAAAAATATTTGCTCTGTTTTCGTATTGGTAAACAAAGGGATTTGCATAGAAACCAATTTTATCAGTTTGCATCTTAAACTCTAAGTTCAAGGTGTTTTGGATAATGCTAAAATCGTTAGGAGGTTCTAATAAAACACCTGTATAATTTCTAACATATCCATTTATTTCTAAAGGAGCTTTTTCTTCTTCCTCTTGTGAGAAAGAGAATAAACTACTCAATAGAAGGAGTAATGAAATTATATATTTTGATGTTCTCATAGTTTTACTTTTAAAGCCCTCTTTGCATGGCTCTTTGCGTAAAGCGAGTATCACCTAATCCAATATCTACTTTAATGTTAGAAAGTGTGATTATTGTTTTATGGTTTTTTTGCACGTTTTTCATTTCCTGATTAACAATGATCCAATAATCTTTTATTTTTTTGTAATCGGTAATGGTTAACACTTTTAATAATTCCACATCTTCATCATAAAACTCAATTTTTAAAGGAATCCATTTGTCTTTTATTACCCATGCAATTCGTTTAGCATATTGTCCTTCTTCTTTAGGGGTGCTTTCTATTACATAACACGTTTCATTTTTGTATTTCACGGTTCTTAATAGTTTGTGTGTGTCTTTGTTGGGGTTTCGTTTCTCCATGTCTTCATAAGTAAAATCGGACCCCATAAACGCATTGTCTTTACTTGAGCTTGAAATTCGTTTTACTTTTTTTAGAGCAGGTAAATACAACCATTGATCATCATCTTTATCATCATCGTAAGTCCAATTCATAAAAGCAGTATTCTTTACATCTGCAGGAGATTTAAAGAACATTGTTTTCTTTTCTACGGTTCCATAATCTTTAAAAAATTGATGGATTAACCGTGTTCTTGTTTCCCCTTTAGAATTAACCAACTTCATGGTCATATCAGATTCACCATCTTTAGCGGTAGTTCTGTTGTATACTTTTTTTGCAATTTCATCTGCACTTTGTGCAGTTACTTCGCTAATCCCAAAAGCACTTATTAATGCAATTGCAATTACTCTGGCTTTAAATTTTATTGTTTTCATAACGTTTTGTTTTAAGTTATTTCTTTTTAAAATAGATGTTCCCGACATAGAGCACAATAAACATGACTGTTATTGTAGCTATAAAGCTGGTAAACATATTTAATGATACAATTGCTCCTAAGGCAATGTTTGGTTTAAATGCTGAAAATGTGAGGACTAAAAATCCTAAAATAACCACCACAGCATTGAAAGAAATAGCTCTTCCTGAATGTGCCATTGTTTCGGCAACTGTTAATTCTTTATTCTGAGTTGCGAGTGCATTTATTTTATATCTGTCTATAAAATGGACCGCATAATCGATTCCTATTCCAATAGCAATACTTGAAATTAAAGCAGTAGTTGTTTCTAATGGAATGTTTAACCAGCCTAATACTCCAAATGAAATAATGGTAGTAATGAAAATAGGGATGGTTCCAATTAACCCAAGCTTTATACTTCTAAACATTAAAGAGAGCAGTACAATTACGATGATAAAAGAATAAGCTAAACTTTTAATTTGTCCTATCAGAATCAAATCATTAAAGACTAATACTTTGTAGCCACTTCCAGCAAAATTCAACTCCACGCCTAAAGCTTTAAACTCTTCTTTATATTTTTCGATGGTTGCGATAGTCGCATTTAATCCTTTTGAGTTATCTCCTTTTAATTGGAGTTGCATATTGGCTGTTTTAAAATCATCACTTACCACATCCCAAAGCCTATCAGAACCTCCACTCATTTCATACAAAAGGAAGTATTGTGCAATTAAATTTTGGTCACTTGGTACGGTATAGAATTTTTCTTGATCCTCATGGAGCACTTTATTCATTCTTTTTATAAAATCAACAACAGATAAAGCCCCTCCAATGATTGCAACTTCTTTTTCTGCAGTTAAAGCCATTTCATCCATTAATTCTAATACTGCTGGATTTTTAAATTTATCTTCTTCTTTTGCTTCTAAAATCACATTAACAGTGGTAGTTCCTAAAAATTTAGAATTGACAAAAGCATCTGTTGTAACTAATGGATTCTTATCAGGAAAACGAGCTAAGAAGCTGGAGTTTATCCAGACTTTAGACATTCCGAAACCAAAAAATAGCAATACCACTACTGTAGAAACGATTACTGTTTTCTTATTTCTCACCATCATATTAGCAAATCCTTTCGCGTTTTTTGTGAAGAAGTCATCCTCATTGCTAGCTGTTAACTTTAGCGCTTTAGGCAGGCCTAAAAGATTAACTGAAGCAGGGATAAATATTAAAGAGAAAAACATTGCTGCCATTACTCCAAAGGCAGTAAATGCTGCAAAATATTTAATAGGATAAATATCTGAGGTTAATAAGGATAAAAAACCAACTGCTGTGGTAACTGAAGTCATCATTACTGGACGAAACATTTCAGCATTCATGTTTTTAATTAATTGTTCTTTTGTCCAATCACTATGCTCTCGAATCATTAATTGTAAATGACTAAATAGATGAATGGTATCTGCAACTCCAATTGCAATTAGCATTACTGGAATTAGAGAACTGGGAGCGTAAATCGGTATTCCAACACCTAACATTAAACCGAAAGTCCAAATAGAGGAAAATACTACCACTAACAAAGAAATAAGTGTTGCTTTGATACTTCTAAGCACTATAAACAAAACAATAACGATTAGAAGTAACACCACAGGGAACATTTTTTTCATATCCTTAGGCATTAAGATTGCCATTGTCCCTTCTATAATAGGTTGTCCTGCTACATAAGTTACATCTCCATCTCCGCTGTATTGTTCTGAAATAGCAACTATTTCTTTATATAATTCTTCCGTAAAACTGTTGTCTTTAATTTTGGTATAAATGATAGTGGATGTTTCATCTTCAGAAACCAAACGCTTCCACACCATTTCATTGGTACGAACTCCTTCTTTTATCTCATTAAATTTTTCTGATGTTTTAGGAATTTTTTTAAAGAATTCTTCAATCTCTAAACCTTCTTCTGATCCTTTAATATTATCTGCTGTATAAAGAGAAAGCACATCATCTTTGTCTGCCACCACATCTAATTTTTGAATTTCTTTAGTTAGATCCTTAATTTTTTGAAAAGTAGTTTCGTTATAAATCCCCTCCTTATTCTCAATAGCAATCATAATTGCATCTCGAATATCAAACATCTCTTCTGCTTTGTCACTGTAAATAAATGCCGGATGATCTTTGGGCATATAAGTATCTAAGTTAGTTTCTAAAGCAAAATTTGTTTTGATGCTGTAAAGACTTGCAACTGTAATTATTACAATTAGCAGCAATGTTAGCTTGCTATATTTTAATATTATTTCAGTTATTTTTTTCATGATTTACTTAGTTGTTCCATTTTACAATTCTTAAGTAGCTTAATAGTGTAAATATTAGCGTTACACTGGTTCTAAAAAACATTGCTCCAACCGTTTTGGTTTCATATAAACCACCTGCATTAATGTGAAAAAACAAACCAATTAAAGCGGTTATCAGCAACAAGGCTGAAACTCCTAAAAGCTGGTAGGTCCATTTTTTTAGTTTTATTAATCCGTATGCAGCAAATAAATAGAGCACACTACTAATAAAGTTTGCCCAAACAATAAACAATACATAATTGCCTTCTTTTGCTCTTATTCCAAACCAATCGAATATTACAGAGCTGCTTAAAAACAAGGTCAGTAATGCGAATGCTGTAAGAGCAATAATGGTGAGATGTGTAAAAACTTTTTTCATTTTTTTATATTAACAAGAGTTAGTTAGCATTAACTAACATTTATGGTTAAATTTTTTTACTCCTTAGGACATCTTAAAATTTTATTAATAGTATTCCATAATTTATCGCCTTCTTTAACTAAATCGAAATCGAAATTAGACAACCTCCATCTCAAAATCGTAAAACGCATACTACCCATAATAATATCAGCTAATTGCGAAGGGTTAAAGTCTGATCTAATAGACTGATCTTTTTGTCCTAATTGAATGATTTGTTCCAACATCGTTTTCTTTTGAGTTAAGATTGATAGTACAGATTTTGATAGAACTTCATCATATTGCAAATTAGTTTCACAAAAAATAACCATTACTACTGCTGGATTTTCAGAAAAATGATTAAACTGAAAATCCATTAATCCTTTTATTTTCTCTGCTCCTTTTTTATTGTTTGTGAAAAGCTTTTCAATCCCTTCCTTCATTTGTTGTCTGTAGAACGTTAAAACAGATTGAAGAATATCAGTTTTGTTTTCAAAATGACGGTAAAGAGCAGGTTCTGAAAATCCCATTTCAGCAGCTAAATTTTTGGTGGTAAGGTTTTGTATCCCTTTTTTACCAATTAAAAACGTAGCTGCTTTTATAATTTCTATTTGCCTATTTGTAAAGTTCATAACCCAAAGTTAGCAAACACTAACTTATTATCCTAATTATTTATTCTTTTTTTTGAACCTGTATCTTTCTATACTGAAAAATGAGTGAATTGAAGCGAATAAATTAATTTACTTATCAGTACATTTACTGTATGGATGAAGTACTAAAAAAGACAATCCCTTTTATTGAGTCTGATTTATTAAATGAAATTAAGGAAGTGGCGACTATTCAGACTTTTGACGCAGATACTCCAATTTTAAACGATGGGTCATACATTAAAGTTATTCCTATTGTTGTTAGTGGGCAAGTAAAGGTATATCGAGAAATTGAAGATAGGGAATTGCTCTTGTATTATATTGAACCTGCTCAAAGTTGTTTTATGTCAGTTTCGGCTTGTGTGATGAATGAAAAAAGTAAAGTACGAGCGATTACTGAAACTGAAACCGAATTGATTTTAATACCAACCCAATATGTTATTACTTGGTTGAATAAATACCCTCGATGGGTTAATTTTGTAATACAACTTTCAAATGTGCGTTTTGAAGAGTTATTGAAAACGATTGATGATGTTACTTTTGGTAAGCTAGATGTGCGGTTAGTTAATTATTTAGTTGAAAAATCAAAAAAATCAAATTCTGACATTATAAAAATTACACATCAATTAATTGCAGATGAATTAGGAAGTGCTAGAGAAGTTATTTCTCGCTTGCTAAAACAATTAGAAAACGATGGAAAGGTAGTTTTATCGAGAGGAGCAATAGATGTTTCTGAACTTATATAACTGAGGTTATAGACTGCTATATTCTTTCTTTACCATTTTCACAAAAACTTCTCGTTTAGCTCTTGATTCAATAGAATTGTAGGCTTCTTCCATAGTTTGAATATCGAAATAAGGATTAAAATACGAATGATATTCTTTACAATCTCCACCATAAGGTGGGTGGGTTTCATTAAGTGGAGCATTGAACATTAACCCTACTATTTTTCCGTTTGGTTTTAATAAGTGGTGTGCTTGTTTTGCATAATTGGCTCGTAAGGAAGGATTAATTGCACAAAAAAAGGTTTGCTCAATAATAAGGTCGAATTGCCCAGTAAGGTCAAAAAAATTCATATTTATAATATGAGGTGTAGGAAAATCAGGCACTCTTTTTTTTAACTTATCAATAACAGTTGGTGCAATATCAACAACAATAACATTGGTAAAACCTAGTTTATGTAAATATTCTGCCTCGTAAGAATTTCCTGCTCCAGGAATTAAAATAGATAGTAATTTATCTTCTAACTGGTTAAAATAAGTTTTTAAGGGAGTTGTGATTTCTCCAACATCCCAACCAATATCATTATCTTGATATCGTTTATCCCAAAATTTCTTAGTTGATGTCATTGTATATTAGAATTAGTCAGCAACTTTTTTACATTTAATACAAGAGCTATTATTAAAAAACACCAAGGAGCTCCGTGTAATAACACATCAAACCAATCCATTGGGTGCATTCCAACTGCTCCTCCCAAAATCCATTTTAACTTGCTCCAAATATGAGGTTCAGGTCTAAATGGTGCTAGTCCTAATGTTAGTGAAGCAACCAACCACAGTTTTGTATTGGAGACTAGCTTTCTCAATTACAAACTACTAATTATCGCACTCAACTTTCCAGTTACTTCTTCTGCAACATTTTTTAACCCTGTATTTTCAATTGCTTGCATTGATGCTAATGGATTAACAGCAGCAATTTCTATTTGGTTTTCTGCTACTTCCTGAACAATTACATTACACGGTAACATTAACCCAACTTTATCTTCTTTTTGCAATGCTTGATAAGCTAAAGATGGATTACAAGCTCCCAAAATAGTGTAGTTTTTAAAGTCAACATCTAATTTGTTTTTGAGTGTAGCTTTCATATCTATTTCAGTAATAACACCAAAACCTGCATCTTTTAAAGCCCCTGTAATTAACTCTATTGCACTACTAAAAGTTCCTTCTATTGTTTTTGAAAAGTAATAACTCATAATTCTATTTTTTATTTGTAAATAGTAAAAGTCTGAAAGATAAATAGATTATCCATCAGACTTCAGACAAAGCAAATTAAACTTTACCTTTTAGAACAAGTATTAATTTTAAATGGAGCATATAATGGACAAAAGCTAACAAAGCTTGTCAAGACAAATACTCCTGATAATACTAACAATACTATTCCTAATATTCCAGAAATAATATTAGTAAAAAATAATGTTACTACTATTGCCGCGATTATCAATCGGATAATTCTGTCAGCACCTCCCATATTTTTCTTCATAATTTATTGTTTTGAAATATTTATAAAACAAATTTAAACTGTAAAAAACTATTTGTTGGTGACATGGGTTACATAAGGAAAACTAAATGTAAAACAAAAGAATTTGAACGGTTAAGACAGGATTTTCCTAAAACTATCTTTATCATCATTTTTCAAAAAACGACTTAGGGAACGATGTGTAGCGGTTCGTCTATTAAATTTAACAGTTCTGCTACTATTGATGTACAGTTAAAAGGCGGTTAGATTTACTAAATCACCATTGTAATTAGCTTGTATATTACAAAGGCCTATAACTAGAGGTTAATCATAATCAATAATTCCCTCAGATATGCTTAATAATTTTAATTGAACTATCTTCATTACTTCTGTAAGCATAATCATACACACACTTCCATATTTCATTATTCTTACGAATATTATGAGTGTGGTAAGCGAAATAAAAACCTGCTCCTAATAAGAAATCTCTACTTTGGATAACTTCTTTATTGTTTCCTAAAACTATACTAAGAATGGTTCTATTTTTATCAAGGTATCGATGAATTGATGCTTTTACTTTTCGTGTTTCTTGAGCTTTTAAATTATTGTAACGTATTTGGTTCTCTCCTGAAGCAAATAGTTGATTAGATCTTTTTGGAGAAAATAGTTCTCCTGTTAATGGGTCTTTTTGTTGCATAACATTTCTTTTATTTCAAAAGTAGGGAGTTTTTTTTACGAAAAAAGGAATTTTCTTATTGGGTTAATTCATCTTAATTTAACTTAATTGAAAAATATTCATCTCGTATTCATAATAATATAAAGAGATATGAATTGAAACTAAATTAATGTACTTAGCAATGAAATAAAAATGGATTTATTTAGCAAATTTTACATACCTAAAATATAGAAAACAATAAGAAAATGCCATTTTTAAGAAATGAATCTCCAACTTCTTTTTTAAAGACTCTGATATTTTATAATTCTATTTTTAATTATAGCAGGTCTTTTTTATACAAATTCTCTAAGAAGAAAGATATGAAAAATAAGATCTATCCTTCTTAAGGAAGTGGCTAAAAAATAAAAACACCTCCCTTAAAGAGACCTGTTTTTCCATCTCATACATAGTACTAATATTTGAGAGGTGTTGAATGTCGCTACTCTTTCCTTAAGGAGAGGATTGAAAAATAAAACAGCCTCCTTAAAGGGTTGAGATATAGAAATAAAAACTTAGCTCCTTAAGGAGCAGAGAAAAAATAAAAAGCACCTTCCTAAAGGATAGCATCAAAAAATAAAACAGTTCCCTTAAAGAGATGAGATATGAAAAATACAAACACCTTCTTAAAGAGACCTATTTTTCTACCTCATTTCGTACTACTAATATTCGACAGGTGTTGAATGTTAGTAGTATTTTCTTAAAGAGGGAGTTAAAAAAATAAAATCGGTCTCCTTAAGGAATAGAGAAAAAAAAACTACTTCCTTAAAGGAGTCTGTTTTTATAGCAAGAACAATCGATAATTGATTTTACTTATAAATTTAGTATTTTCGTAGTGCGAACATCCAGAGATAAATTCAATGGAAAATAATTTGTTTAACAATAAAGCTCAGTGGAGGGCAGGTGTAAGTCCTGTAACTTCCAAGTCTTCTTGGGTGTTCGCACCACCACTGAGCCTCTTTTAAAAAAAATATAAGGTTATGCGAACACCCAAGAAAAAAGAAACAAACACTAAGCGAAGAAAAATTAGTAGCTTAAAGCAATTAGAAACTATCGGTAATGTAACCGAAATAACCATTAATTATCGTAATAAAGTAAAACTCACTAAAGCACCCCAAGTTTGTTGTAGTTACGATGCTTATCAAATCCTTAAGAAAGCTTGGAGTGATAGAATTGAACATATTGAAGAATTTGTAATTCTATTACTAAACCGTGCCAATAAAGTTTTAGGGTTAGTTAAAATTTCACAAGGAGGTATGAGTGAAACTGTAGCAGATTCCAGAATTATTTTTCAGGCTGCATTAGTCGCTAGTGCAAGCGGAATTATCCTTTCGCATAATCATCCAAGCGGAAATTTAAAACCATCCCTAAATGATTTACAGCTCACTAATAAATTAAAAAAGATAGGATACCAAATGGATCTGCCTATTCTGGATCATTTAATTATTACACCAGTTAGTTATTTCAGTTTTGCCGATGAAGGGTTGCTATAGTAGATATTCTTTATTCATCTTAACTAAAGTTGTCAAATCTTGTGTTTCAATACTCAATAATGGAAAATACCTTTGTATCAATAAATGCTATGACTGAAAATCAAGCAAATTCAACATCAATATTCCTATCGAATAAAACGAAAGAATATAGAAACAACTTAAGATGCTTTCCATTGATAAATGTAAACAAATGCTGGAAAAATATGGCAACCAATATACCTCAGAAGAGGTATCTAAAATTCGTGCTGTGTTGTATAAAATAGCCCAGCTTGATTATCAAAATTTCAAAAAAGGAAGATATGAGAAATGCAATCATTTATACAAGAGTATCAACAAACGAACAAGCTGATAAAGGATTCAGTTTACCACACCAAAAAGAAGTTTTACTTCGGTATTGTTATCATAAAGAATTAAACGTAGTTAAACATTACCAAGAAGATTACTCAGCAAAAACATTCGACCGACCAGCATTTAAACAATTACTCATATTTGTAAAAGCCAACAAACGTAGTATAGACATGCTATTATTTACACGTTGGGATAGATTTTCAAGAAATACAGAAGAAGCCTATCGAATAATTAGAATGATGCGAGAAATGGGTATAGAAGTTAATTCTATGGAACAGCCCTTAGATATGAGTCAACCAGATAGCAAAATTATGCTGGCAATCTATCTTACCGTTCCTGAAGTAGAAAATGATAAAATATCCATTCGAACAAAAGAAGGTTCCCGAAAAGCAAGAAAAGAAGGATGCTGGACAGGAACAGCTCCTTTTGGGTATCAAAATGCAAGAAACCATGATGAAAAATCTACATTAATACCAAATAAAAAAGCTGCCTTAGTTAAAGAAGCCTTTGAAACGTATTCAAAAGGAGTTTACTCAATAGATGCCGTTAGAAAAATGTTACGACCAAAAGGACTAACAATAAGTAAAAATCAATTTCTTAACATTATTCGTAACCCTGTTTATAAAGGTAAAGTGTTTGTCTCTGAATGGAAAAAGGAGAAAGAACAAATAGTAGAAGGTTTACACGATGGTATTATAGATGAAGAGTTATTTGATACAGTTCAATATATTATCAAAGGGAAAGCACGCATAACACGTAAACCAAGAGCTAAAAACGAAAACTTACCACTGAGAAAGCATTTAAAATGTCCAAGATGTGGAAACAATATGACAGGAAGTGGGTCAACAAGCCGTGATAAAACAAAACACTACTACTATCATTGCCAAAAAGGATGTAAAGAAAGAGTGAGAGCTAATTTAATGCACGGAAAGCTCAATACCTTCCTTAATGACTTAACCATTAAAAAAGAAGTAGCTGATCTATACCGTAATGTATTATTAGATGTTTATAAAAGCAACGAAGGAGATCGTAAGAAAAAAATACAAGAAGTAGAAAATGAAACTCATAAAATAAAGCAGATTATTACAGAAGCAGAAGATAGATTGTTTGAAGGAAAGTTAGACCTTGAAACTTTCAAGGTTTCTAAAGATAGATTTGAAAAGAAGGTTAATGATTTGAACTATGAAAAAGAGGAAATAAAAAGTTTGGATTCAGATTTAATGAACCAGCTTGATTTTAGCCTTTATTTGTTCCAAAACCTTGATAAACTCTACGAAAACTCATCCTATGAAATTCGTCAAGAATTGCTTGGTTCGATATTTCCAGAAAAAATGGTTTTTTCAAAAAACAAATATCGAACCACTCATTTGAATAATGTACTTGCTCTAATCATCAGTAATAACAAGGGATTTGAAAGAAATAAAAAAGGGCAAAAAACTAAAAAAAGTCTTTTGCCCAATATGGCTCCCCCTCAAGGACTCGAACCTTGGACCCTCTGATTAACAGTTGTAATATTACGGTCTCCAAAAATCTAAAACAAGCCAAGATGTTAACAACTTCCCTTGTAAATAAAGGAGGGTAGAATATCTATGATGTTTTTAAATATTTTTGAGGATGTGAAACACACGCAAAAATACACGCAAATTCATTTTTCAACGTTATAAAAGAACGTAGTTAAAGTTACGAAAAATTATGGCTAAAGTTAAATTACATCTGGATAAAAGAACTATCAATAAGGAGGGGAAATCTCCTTTGGTTATCCAGTTAGCCCATAAAGGAAAAACAAGAACAATTTCATTGAAAATATATTTAGACTTAAAACAATGGAAAGACTCCAGTCAAGAAATTACGGGGCTGCCCAATTCTAAAAGAGTAACCGCTATAATAAGAAGAAAATTATCTAAAGCTTCCGATTTTTTGATTCATAATAGCATTGAGATAGAGTTAATTAATATCAATGAACTAAAAAATCTCATTCAAGCAGATATAATTAAACAACCCAATACTGCTCAAATTGATA
>JAESUI010000177.1 GCA_016763135.1 Flavobacteriales bacterium | reverse complement strand
GTAGAGCTTTTAATTATAAGTCTAAAAGGTATACTATTCTTTAATTATTTTATAGACATTGCTTGAGTTAATATCATCAATTCTAATTAAATACATTCCTTTACTGTGGTTACTCAAATTGATAATAATGTTGTTGTCTGTGACATTTCGATTTTGTTTAACTATCCGACCATCAATAGTAGTAATGGTGTAATTAATGGAGCCATCATAATCTCCTAGGTCAATATTAAAGAAGCCACTAGTAGGGTTTGGATAAATTGAAATAGAATTACTGAACGAGTTATGAGTAATGCTTGTAGCTATAGGGTCTAAACATAAATCCAATCCCCAACCATCTAAGGTTCCGTCATCTCCGGAAGTGTAACTATCAAAAACAGTTAACGTCCAGTTGCCAAAAGGAGATTCTCCATTAAAAGCACTAAATGCAGCCATAGGTTGAAAACTACCATTTATCGCAGGAGAGTTATTACACATGTTTTCAAAATCTGTACTTGTTAAACTGGCAGCATCATCAAAAGAAGCATTTAAATCATCTCCATCGCATCCATAAGTTGATGCAGGGATACCTGGCCCATCAAATAACTGAATAGTTGTTCCTTGTGGAGATGTTAGTGTTGCACTCAAATCTCCAACCCATGGATGAGAAATCATTAAATCATTAACAGTAACATTGTTTATAACCCCTGTTAGTGTTACATTTAAGATTGATGTAAAACTTGCAACATTTGTTGTTTGCCCTAAATCAGTACTAACAAGTGTATTACAGTTGCTAGTGGTAAAATCAAAAGGTGTAGAAAAATTTCCATTACCACATTGGTTAGCTGGCATCACTCTCCAATAATACATCGTATTTGAAGATAATGTTGTAGCAGTATAATTGTTTGTTACTAATCCTGTAGCATTTTCAATAATATTAGTAAATGCAGCATCAGTTGCAATGTCTATATTATACGTTGCAGCATTAGCATCAGCAACCCAATTAAAATTGTAAGGGCCAATTACCCCTGTAGCACCATTGGCAGGTGTTGTAAGTGCCATTGCATTAAATGTAGCTGAATATACATTTAATGTAACTGCTGAATTTTTCACAACTAGCGGAGCAGGTGCAGTTCCTGTAACTGTGATTGCGTAATTTCCAACCATTGCAGCTGTAATTCCATTTATAGTCATTGTAACGGCTGTGCCATTGTTTTGCGCAGTTGTTGGACTAAAAGAAACTGTTGTTCCTGCTGGATTTCCAGAGGCAGAAAAAGTAGTTGTTTGGCTAAAACCTAAAAAGGTATTGTATGTAAAATTGTAAGTAGCAGAACCAGGAGCACAAACATCAGAAGTTGTTGCTGCAGGTAAAAAATTCATTACAAACTCAGAAGCAACAATAGAGAAGTTCGTAGAATTTAATGCGTAGAAAATATTTCCCGATCCTCTAACCATAATTCTTGCTGTTGTTGTAGCGGAACCTGTTGGAACTAAGATGTTTGCAGTACCATTATTCGCAACACCTGTTGCTAAGGTTGTTGGATATGTAAGCCCTCCATCTAGGGATAAGAAAATATCTACATTTGGTGTGCTAACAGGGGCAGCAGTTGTATTTGCAACATTCCATGTAATAACTTCTGTAGTTCCCTCATTCCATGTTATAGCGCTTGTTTGAGATGTTACTGTAAAAGGACCAGCGCTTCCAGCAACTGTTACTTGCATTAAATCATCTGCAGTTTGAGCGCCATTAATTTCATTATCTCTCACCATAAATGAAAAATTCATAGTTCTGCCAACGGAGGGAGTCACTTCCCATGTTGGTGTTAAATTACCTACAATTACATCTGGCAATGTAGGCATATATCTATTAGGAGATGCTATTGGCATTTTTGCTCTATACAAAGGTCCAGTAGTCCATGTAGATTGTGGAGCCGCATTTCCAGGAGCTTGAGCTGGGTCATTTTGAGACCATTCATAAGTTAATGAAACCATACCGTCAGCATCAGTTGCTGTTCCTTCCAATATGAAAGCAGTGCTTTTAGGTATAGTGTAATCATTTCCAGCATTTGCTGTTGGAGGGTTATTTGTTGTATTAAGTACAGCAGCACAAGTACTTGTTCCTCCAGGCTTAATATTTGCAGAAATATCCCTAACATTCACATAGTTGAAATGAGCATCACTATTAGGTTGTACATCTGTCGCACAAATACCAGCATACCCCATAATTGAACTACCACTAGCGGGTTCAACTTCTGTTTGACCACTGCCACTTCGACTACAAGTGTTCATAGTGTGATATCCACCAAATTGATGTCCCATTTCATGAGCAACATAATCAATGTCAAATGGATCTCCAGTAGGGTTTGCTCTACCAGTCATTCCACTACCTTTTTGACCATTAACACAAACACATCCAATACAACCAGCATTACCACCACCAGAAGTGTTAAAGTTGTGTCCTATATCATAATCTCCATTTGCTAATGTTGAATTTAAAAAGTTTTGAGTTGTTGTATTGTATTCTCCACTCCATGGATCAGCACTTGTACTTCCCCAAAAAACCAATGCACTTTGATTAGCAATTAATTGCAATGTAATTCCTAAATCAATTTCATAAACAGAATTTACTCTATTTACAGTAATGTTAATTTGAGTCATAATATCATTAAACTCATTGCCTGGAGTAGTTGCGAATATATTACCATATTCTGCTGTACAAGTTTGAGCCAATCTAAACGTTCTAAATTTTTGATCATCTATAGCTTCAACACCATCTAATCCTCTTTGCTTAAGACTTGGTAATTCACCTTGATCAGTTAAACACTCAAAAGGTTGAGGGTCTGCTCCTAAACCATTTCTATCATAAATGATATAAGTTGACAAATCAGTAGTATAAGGATCTATATATGTTGTACTTCTATATCCAGATAGCGACATAGTATGTAATCCAAATGAAGTTACACTAAATCTCATATAAGCTGTTGGATCATCAATTCCTTGGGCAACATAAGTTTTAATAGACGGTAAATTTGCCGCCAAAGAAGCTTCCATAATTGGAGATTCCATTACCCTATAGTTTTCCATTTTACCATCGACAGTAGGAAATGCAACTATTATACTAGATTTCCCTGTAAATTGACCTCTTATTGGAGCTCCAACCAATACAGTTTTAAATGCATTAAGATCTAAATTAAATATTTGTGATGTTGTTGGCTGTGCATTTCTGTTCACTTTTGCAACATTTGTAACAGCGGTTTTACTTGATTTTGTCCAATAGCTAGCAACTTTATTTTGAGCAGAAATGCTTGCTACAAAAACAAATGTCAAACCAATAGATAAAACTTTTTGGTAATGATTTTTCATGATATGGATAGTGTTTAGTTAGTAAATTCGCTATGAAATTACTCATAAGCACACCAAAAGACTGTTAAGGATTATTTCATTCTTGCACTCCTAGAAATAAAAAAGCCCTGATTCATTTGAATCAGGGCTGTAGTTATATTGAGTAATACTTATTGTTTAATCACTTTGTAAACCTTAGTATCATTATCAGTATTTACTTTTAAGAAGTAGATACCTTTACTATTATTACTAATATCAATTGCCACTGTTTTATCAGTAACGTTATTG
>JAESUI010000176.1 GCA_016763135.1 Flavobacteriales bacterium | reverse complement strand
TGAGGTTTCTAAACTGTTTTTAAACTGTGGGATAATTACTATTAATTGTTTTGTGAGCCCAACTGTAGCAATTAGAGCAAATGCAAAACAAATTATAGGGGAAGATAATTTTGTTGAAGTTTTTGTAAATACACCTTTAGAAATTTGCGAACAACGAGATGTAAAAGGACTTTATAAAAAAGCAAGAGCTGGAGAGATAAAAGATTTTACAGGAATTGACGCTCCGTTTGAAGCGCCAATTAACCCTGAAATTGACTTAAAAACAGCTGAGCTAACTATTGAGGAAGCAGCTAATGAAATTTTAGCATACATTTTACCCTTAATAACTTTGGTTTAATGATGCTTCGAATTGTTTTCATGTTATCTTTTCTTTTTTTAGCAAGTATCACTAAAGCAAATGATGTGGTTGAACTTACATTTGAAGAATTTCAAATCATTATCGAATTTCAAGACACAAACCAAGTAAATGAATTTGACTCAATACCAACAAGACAAGTTAAACTTAAGAGAGGGAAAGCAATATTATTTACCGTTTTTACAGGATTTTTAGGTGGACATCGAATTTATTTTGGCACTCATCACAGGACACCTATTATTTATTCTATAACATTTGGAGGCTTAGGAATTCTTCCTATAATTGATTTAATACACATTATTTTCACCAAAGATTTAGCTCGGTATGAGCATAAGTCCCAAATAATTATGTGGGGAAAATAAACGATAACAGGAAAAAACTTTAACTTAGTAAGGTGAAATTCTCATTAATAATAGTTGCTTTAATAGGTTGTTCCTCTATTCAATCGCAAAATATTACATTAGATTCTCTTGCCAACATTATAGTTAAAGCACACTCTAACTTGGGAGTAGAATCACTTTTTCTTGTAAAAACTGATACTAATTCATTAACTCTAGATATAAAAAGCATTAGTAAAACAACTGTTTCTCAAATAGAAGAATCCTTTGTTTTTGATTTAAGTAACGTTTCAGATGTTTTTTCAATCCCTATGGGAGCATCTGAATTTAGAGTAATAGTAGGGTTAAAAGAGAAAATACTTATTACTAATAAAACCATTGAATTTGAAAACCTTTTTCACCAAGAAATAACTAAGGAAGACATTCGGGAAGAAGAAAATCTTTGGTTTGTTTTTACTGAAGAAAGTCAATCAGAAAAATTTGAAAAAACAATTCTTCAATTAAAAAAGCAACTTACTCAACAGTAACAGATTTTGCTAAATTTCTTGGCTGATCTACATTACATCCTCTCATTACTGCAATGTGATAAGAAAGTAATTGTAAAGGAATTGAAGTCAATAATGGACTTAAACAATCTTCTGTAGCTGGAATTTCCAGTATATGATCAGCAATAGCCTTAACCTCGGTATCTCCTTCAGTAACAATGGCAATAATTTTTCCACTACGAGCTTTAACTTCTTCAATATTACTTACCACTTTCTCGTAATTACCATGTTTAGTTGCTATAACTACTATTGGCATTTCTTCATCTATTAAAGCAATTGGGCCATGTTTCATTTCTGCCGCAGGGTAACCTTCAGCATGAATGTATGAAATTTCTTTTAGTTTTAGTGCACCTTCTAATGCCACTGGAAAATTGTAGCCCCTTCCTAAATATAGGAAGTTAGTAGCGTCTTTAAATAATTCGGAGATATATAATACTTGCTTATCAGATTCTAACATTTTTTCTACCTTCCCAGGAATAGCATCTAACTCAGTCAGTAATAATCTGAATTTAGAATCAGAAATAGAACCTTTTTTTTGAGCAATAGACAATGCCATTAATGTTAATACCGTAACCTGAGCAGTAAATGCTTTTGTAGATGCTACTCCAATTTCTGGGCCAGCGTGTGTATAAGAACCACAGTGTGTTTCTCTTGAAATGGTAGATCCAACAACATTACAAATTCCAATAATGGTTGCTCCTTTTTCTTTTGCTAATTTAATTGCAGCTAAAGTGTCAGCAGTCTCTCCAGATTGAGAGATAGCAATTACTACATCATTTTCATTGATAATAGGATTTCTATATCTAAATTCAGATGCATATTCTACTTCAACAGGAATTCTCGTTAAATCTTCAAATAAATACTCTCCAACTAATCCTGCATGCCAAGATGTACCACAAGCAACAATAATAATTCGTTCAGCATTTATTATTTTTTGTTCATAATCTCTAATCCCGCCTAAAGAAATAGTGCCCTTATTAACATCTATTCTTCCTCGCATACTATTTCTAATAGAAGTAGGTTGCTCGTATATTTCTTTTAGCATAAAATGCTCATACCCGCCTTTCTCAATAGCTTCTAGTTGTACTTCTAACTCTTGAATATAAGGTGTTATTTCTTGATTTTTTATATCAATTAATCGTAGTTTTTCTCCTTTTTTGATAACGCCAATTTGTTCATCATCTAAGTAAACAACATTTTTAGTGTATTCTACAATTGGGGTCGCATCTGACGCAACATAATATTCGCCATCTGCTCCAACGCCAATAACTAATGGACTACTTTTTTTTGCAACAATCATTAAGTCAGGATGATCTTTAGATATTATTACAATAGCATAAGCTCCTATTACCTCGTTTAATGCAATTCTTACGGCTTCAACTAAATCAACTTTAGCGTTGTATTGAATGTCTTCAATCAAATGGATTAATACTTCTGTATCTGTATCGCTTGAAAACTCATGACCTCTTTGTATTAACTCTTTTTTTAGACTAGCATAATTCTCAATTATACCATTATGAGTAATTGCTAAATCTTTAGATTTTGAGTAGTGAGGATGCGCATTTTTGTCATTTGGAGCGCCATGTGTTGCCCACCTGGTGTGTCCTATGCCAATAGTGCTAGTAATGTTTTTACCTTCAGTAAAGGCTTCTAGTTCAACAACTTTTCCTTGTTTTTTGTATAAATTTAATGCTCCGTTATTGATAAGTGCAACACCAGAGCTATCATACCCTCTGTATTCTAAACGTTTTAACCCTTTAATTAAAATTGGATAAGCTTCTTTATCACCAACATAAGCTACAATTCCACACATAATTTAGAGTTTAGAATAAGTAATTTCAAGTCTTATTTTGTAAGTAGGACTATTTTCAGAGCCAATGATAGATCTATTAGCTTTTGTTGTAGACCCATTTGCAATCAAATACATTCCATAGTCAGTAGTTGTATTATAAACTAGTTGATGGACGTGTCTTGAGATATTAAAAGTATAGGTTTTGGACAATCCTTGGTCTACTAATATACCACCAGAATGCTCTGTGCCTTCAAAAAAATCTGGCAAGAATTGGGCACTACCATTAGCATCAATCCCAACTAATGACAATGTAGAAAGCCCATCAGCAAAGTTGTTTTCAGTGCCGCTTTCTAATGTAAAAATTAATTCTGCTTTGTTTATAACAACAGAACCATTTTCAATTAGGTTTTTAATATTTGGAATCTCTATTTTTGTTTTAACACCTGCCATTGTTGAAACGTAAATAATTGTCGTGTCTTTTGTAGGGAGGTTATTTATATGCGCTTCAACATCTGTTCCAGTATAATTATGTTCAAAGTGAGAAAATTTAACTCCTTCTGAGCTTATTAGAAAATTATACTTTGTAGAGCCTTTCCCTAATTCATTATGATGATAATATAAAGAAACTGCAGAGTTGGCAGAATTTAAATCAAAGTATGCAATAGACCCACTTCCTTGAGGAATAGTTGTGCCAGTTACAGAGTCCTTAACAGTAATATATAACCCATTAAAAAAAGATACAAACGCTGAGTTATTAGTGTAAGGAGAATAAAATATTAAAGAATCTCCAAAAGAATCATCTAACTTTATTCTTAAGTCACTATTAACGTTAGGGACAAAAGTAGTTGTAGCGATAGGAATTAATTCATGTGGTGAAAACGAGTTTGAGTAATAATCGGTGTTTGCATCTAGCGGACTAGAAAGCTTATAGATTTCGACAGTCATAGGCGCAGTAGCATCTCCGTAAAGACCTTGATAATCTAGGGTTAACACTACGGAATCTAATAAAGCAGGATCAGCAACAGTGTTGCTGAAATCTACATTAATTCCTGTTAAACGTAATTGTGTATAAATGGATGAAGATACAGGCCCTAATAGGGAGTCATTATACAGCCCTAATAAATTATTGTTTGACAAATCTGTTCTTAAAGAATCTTCTTGAATCAATGTTGTTACGATAGAAAAAGTGTCAGTAAAGTTTATTGACAGATTGTCGTTTTCAAAATCAGGAGTAAGTTTTCCATCTTTTTTACATGAGAATGTAAAAGTTAAAAAAAAGATTGCGGAAAGAAATAAAACTTTCCGCAGTAAAATTTTAGATGTTATTTTATTCATTTTTTAATCTTGTAATACTTCAGAAGATTCTAAAATTTCATCATAAAAATCAGAATAAGCTTCTATGTAATCTTCTGGAGACTGATAACCTAATTTTGGCTTATCAATACCATTAAAATATTCTTCTAGCTCAGGATTAATAGTTTCACTTGCTTTAATTACAGCATCTGAAGCATTCATAGCTGCTTTGTTTAAACCAACAAATGAACTGTCAGCATAATCAGCCATAGCTTCTTCAGAAATACCATCCATCATTGCTTTTTTAGCAAAGTTTTTATTTAACGCAGGTTTAAAATCATTATTGTATAAAGAGAAAATTACTTTTGAATTTTCAAAAATAGGCTCTTTATTGTATGAATTCTTAATATACAGAGGAATTAAGCTAGTCATCCAACCATGGCAGTGAATAATATCTGGAACCCAGCCTAATTTTTTTACGGTTTCTAAAACTCCCCTTGTAAAAAAGATGGCTCTTTCATCATTGTCTTTAAAAAATTTGCCGTTTTCTTTATCGTGAAAAATAGCTTTTCTTTGAAAAAAGTCTTCACTATCGATAAAATACACTTGCATCCTTGCAGCTTGTATAGAACCAACTTTGATTATTAATGGATGATCATTCTCGTTAATAATTAAATTCATCCCAGATAGTCGAATTACTTCGTGTAATTGGTTTCTTCTTTCGTTTATACATCCAAATTTTGGCATAAAAGTTCTAATCTCTTTTCCGCTTTCTTGAATACCTTGAGGTAAATACCTTCCGAAATGACCTAATTCATTTTCTTCTAAGTATGGAGTAATTTCTTGGGAAATAAATAATATCTTCTTCTTTTTCATAATCCAGCCTGTAAATTTTGTTGCAAAGATACTCTATTTTTAGGTGTTTGTCAAGTTTATCGGGATGATTCCCACTCTTAAGTAGAGCTTATCTGCAAATAAATTATTTATTTTGTGGAAAAATTGAACCTTAATTACAGGATGCAAATATTTAAAAAAGTAAGTGAAATACAAGATTATTTAACAAAGTTTAACACTAAAAGCGTTGGTTTTGTTGCTACAATGGGGGCGTTACATCAAGCACACATCTCATTAATTGAGATGTCACAGAGTGAAAATGAGTTAACAATTTGTAGCATATTTGTAAACCCTAAGCAGTTCAATAAGGAGGAAGATTTAACCAACTATCCAAAAAGCATAGAAAAGGATATTAAAAAACTGCAAGAAGCTTATTGTGATGTCGTTTTTATTCCAAGCGCAGAAGAAATGTATCCACATCAGACTGAAAAAGAGTTTCATTTTGGAGTGCTTTCTGAAGTGATGGAAGCTAAACATCGTCCTGGCCACTTTAATGGGGTTGCTATTGTAATAGAACGTTTTTTTGAAATATTAAATCCAACACATGCTTATTTTGGCGAGAAGGATTATCAGCAATTAGCAGTAATTAAGGCGTTAACTAAAAAAATAAATTCTTCTGTCAAAATTATTGGTTGCCCAATATATAGAGAAGAGAATGGATTAGCTATGAGTTCAAGGAACAAACGTTTATCAGAAAACCAAAAAGAGGAAGCTAGTAAAATAAATAAAGCCTTAACTTTTGTAAGCGAACATAAGAATTCACATTCAATAACGCAATTAAAAGAATATTTTATAAATGAAATGGCCACCAACAGCTTATTTGATTTAGAATATTTTGAGATTGCAGATAAAAACACATTAGAACCAATAATCAATTGGAATGAAGCAACAAGCTATATAGCATTTACAGCCGTTAATGTTGAAGGAGTGAGACTCATAGATAATATGACAATTATTAATTAATTTTGCAGCCTATTAATTTTATTTTGAAAAAGAGCCTAATCAACATTCTTAAAATTGTTATTCCTTTTGGAATAGGTGTTTACCTTACTTGGTTTTTTATTTCAAGTATGACTGAAGATGAGCTTAAAAGCCTAAAAGACTCTTTTTTAAAAGCAGATTATATTTACCTATTTTATGGTTTAATCATTATGCTGTTAAGCCACATGAGTAGGGCTTACCGCTGGAAATATATGTTAGAGCCCTTGGGGCATAAACCTCGCTTTTGGAAAATGTACCACAGTGTAATGATTGGCTATTTAATCAACTTAACAATTCCTCGTTCTGGAGAATTTGCTAGGGCAGGTTATTATGCAAAATATCAAGAGAATACAAAGTTTGACAAAGTCTTTGGGACTATTATAGTTGAACGTATAATTGATTTATTGATGCTTGGAATTGTTTTAGGAATAACACTTTATTTACAAAAAGATTTAGAAACATTTAATGAAATTTATGATTCAGGGAAATCGGACTCAAGTATTCCTGTTTGGATTTATTTCATCGTTGTTGGTGTTTTTATTGTTGGATTTATTACAGTTATAAAAACCCCCATTTTAAAAGAGAAGATAATAAATTTACTTAAGGGGATTTTAGAAGGTGTTAAAACCATTTTTAAATTAAAACAACGAACAGCATATATTGCTCACACCTTATTTATTTGGGTGTGTTACGTTGTTATGATTTGGGTATGTTCTTTTGCTTTGCCAGAATCTTCAAACTTGAGTATTAATGCTGTTTTTGCAGCTTTTGTAGTAGGAGCAGTTGCTATTTCTGCAGCGCCAGGAGGCTTAGGCCTTTACCCTGTGATGGTAGCTGCAGTTTTGTCAAAACTATATGGGATTGAAAATGCAGGGTCTTTTAGTATGCTAGCATGGTCAGCACTTACATTTTTTACAATAATTGCAGGACTTATTTCACTTTTTATTTTACCATTTATTGGCAATAAAACATCCGAACAGAATGTCGTCTAAGTTAACAATAGTAAGAGATAAAATAGTTGCTATAGATCAATTTTCCTTAACAATTGAGGGTTGGAAAACCAAAAGTCAAAAAGTAGTTTTTACCAACGGAGTTTTTGATATTTTACACAGAGGACACATTGAATATTTAGCACAAGCTGCTGATTTTGGAGATAAATTTATTGTTGCCATAAATTCTGACACTTCAGTTAAGTCACTTAATAAAGGAACTAGTCGGCCATTACAAGATGAAAATTCACGAGCATTAATTATTGCTGCTTTAACTTTTGTAGATGCTGTCGTAATTTTTAGTGATGAAACTCCTTTGGACATAATTTCTGAAATTATTCCAGACATATTAATAAAAGGTGGTGATTATGATGCAGCGGTTATTGAGGCTTCAAATCCTAAATATATTGTGGGATCTGATGTTGTAAAAAACAACGGAGGGACTGTAGAAGTAATTCAATTTGTAGAAGGTTATTCTACTACCAAAATCGAAGAGAAGATTAGAAATTCATAAATTATTTCATTTCAATAACTTTCTCATACCCCCCAACCGGCAACAATAATGGCCTTGTCCGCCCTTCTATTTAACTACTTTTCTTCTTGCCTCTTTGGCTCGGAGTACCAACCTGAATACATTAAGTAACTTTCTGCAATTCGATTAATCTCTCCTTCTAATAAATCGACACCAACCTCTTTAATTTTTTTTGCAGGAATTCCAGCATAAACGCAACCACTTTCAACATGAGTTCCTTTGGTTACAATTGCTCCAGCAGCAATAATAGAATTACTTTCAATTACTACATCATCCATGACAATTGCACCCATCCCTATCAACACATTGTCTTTTATAGTACAGCCATGAACCATTGCATTGTGCCCAATAGATACATTGTCACCTATGTTGGTTGGAGACTTTTTATAAGTGGCATGGATAATCGCTCCATCTTGAATGTTTACCTTATTGCCAATTTTAATATAATGGACATCTCCTCTAATTACAGCATTAAACCAGACACTACAATCATCCCCCATTACAACATCTCCAACAATGGTTGCGTTTTCGGTTAAAAAACAGTTGTCACCAAAAATTGGAGTTTTTCCGAGAAGTGTTTTTACAAGCGCCATTTTATATAAAAAAAACAAAGGTAACCATTCATCTAAAATAACGTACCGCTTATATGATGAAAAGAATTTTGGTTTGTAATTAGATCTTTTTTATCTTAAATTGTACACATTAATATATCTAATCATATGAATAAAACTTTCAAATTGATTGTATTACTTTCATTTCTATTGTTAGGAATGAAAAATAATTTTGCTTGTGGTTCAGCACCATTGGCCACCTCTTGTATTCCAAACACACTGTCTTACTGTTGTGGATTTGGAATATTAAATGTTACTTTCAATACTATAAATAACACTACAAATGACGGAATTGATGGGTATACGGATTCTTCTTGTGTTCAAACTACTGTTTTTGAAGGGCAGAATTATACGCTATCAATCCAATCTACTGCTTCTTCAACTCAAAATTATGCAGCTTGGATAGATTTTAATAATGATGGAATTTTAAATGATGTTAGTGAAAGAGTTTTTACGTCTAGTTCTCAATTTAATACTTCAGGAGTTGTTAATATCCCTATTGGAGCTGTACTTAATACACCATTGAGAATGAGAGTGTCAGCTGATTATGATCTTAGTGCTCCACCTACATCTTGTGGTGATTTAGATTATGGCCAGGCCGAAGATTACGCTGTAATTATGAATGCCAATCCAAATCCTCCAACCCCCGTTTTTATAGCTTCTCCTACAACAACATGTAATGGGGTAGTTTGTTTTACAGATCAGTCACTTAATGTGCCAACAGGCTGGTTGTGGAATTTTGGAGATGGGAATACATCGTTTCTCCAAAGTCCTTGTCACACATATACCGTTGATGGTGTATATACTGTTTCTTTAACAGTAACAAATGGCAATGGTGGAAATATTGATTCTATTGTAAACTATATAACAGTTAATACTGCTAACCAAATGATTACAGCCTCATGTACTCCCGCAACATCTGCTTATTGTTGTGGTTATGGAATATATCAAGTAGACTTTAATACGATAAGTAATTCTACGGTTGATGGAGTTGAAGGGTATAAAGATTTTTCTTGTACAAATACTACTACAGTGATAGAAGCGAATAATTATTTTCTTTCCATAAATACAGGAGCAAGTAACCCTCAAGATACTCGCGTTTGGATAGATTTTAATAATGATGGAATTTTTAATAACACAAACGAATTGGTAATGGATAAACCGAATTCATATAACCCTTCGCAGAATGTTTTAATTCCCCTGGGGGCTGTTTATTCTGTTCCATTAAGAATGAGAGTTTCGTCAGATGTTGTTGGTGTTAATCAATCTAGTTGTGATGCAAATGATTTTGGTCAAACTGAGGATTATGGGGTTATAGTCCAAGACCCTAACGCTATAGATGAATTTAACTTAACTGCAAATAATTTTGTCGTTTATCCTAACCCAGCAAGAGATTATATAAATATTGAAAACTTGACTGATAATGCTGTTATTGAAACCATAACTGTTTATAGTTTTGTTGGAAAAGTTATTTTTAAATCCTATCAGAATACAAATAAAAAAGTAACAACAATAAATGTCTCTAATTTTGCTAAAGGGTTTTATTTATTGAGCATAGAGACAGATATGGGAATAGTTATTAAAAAAATTAGTATTTATTAGTGAAAAAATATTTCGTCATACTAGCATTTACGTTGTTTTGTATAAATTCATCTGCTACCCATTTGGTAGGGGGAAATTTGGCCTATACTTATCTTGGTGATACGGATAATGATGGTAATTTTAATTATATTATTACATTTCAAACATTTCTAGATTGTAATTCCCCATTTTGGTTGGCTGGTTTTCCAGAACCGACTCTTGATATAGGTATTTATGAAGGAGGGAGCAATCCTTCGGGGAATTTACCTTTAGTTATGATTGCAACAATGCCGCTGATAGATAGTAGCTCTATTATTCCAGTACCGACAAATGGGTGCTTAATAGGGCAGGCAGTATGCTTATATCAAGCAACCTATGAAATAGAGGTCGATTTACCATTATCATTTCAGGGCTATCATTTGTTTTATGATAGGTGCTGTAGAACGGGATCAGTTATAAATTTGTTTAACCCTGGAGATCAAGGTTTAGCCTTTCATGCTTACATTTCTCCATCTTTAGTAAACAATAGTTCTCCTGTTTTTTCAGATGCTCCCGTTCCTTTTTTATGTGTTAACGATACAGCTTCAATCTTAAACACAGCAGTTGATCCCGATGGAGATTTATTATTGTTTTCTTTTGTTGATCCTTATCGCGGATTTGGTAATTCAGGAAACCCTGCCCCCCTTCTTCCAAACCCATCATTACCATGGCCTGTTCCAAATGTAGCCTGGTTAAACGGAACTTATAACATGAATAATCCTTTTGGTGCATTCGGACATGCGTTTATAAATGGAACAACAGGACTAACAGAGTACATGGCTCCAATAATTGGTGACTATGTAGTGGCGATAGAAATAAGAGAAATAAGAAATGGTAATTTAATTGGAATAACAAGAAGAGACATTCAGCTTGTGGTGATTAACTGTCCAGCAAATCCACCTCCAAATCTATCACCCACAGGAGGGAGTGGTATAACACAATATACGCTACAAGAGTGTGATACTCTGTCTTTCCCTATTATTTTTGAAGATCCAAACGGAGACAGCCTGACCTTAACAACGTCAGGACAAATATTTGATACCTCTTTTGTTAATCCTGCGGCAACTATTGATTCTCTTGTGGTAGGGGATTCTACGGTAACAGCTAATTTTAATTGGGAAACTTCATGTGGTACTGCTCAGGCTTTACCTTATTTGTTTACAGTTTCTGTAACAGATAATGGCTGCCCACCTAAAACAACTAATGTTGTTTACCAAGTTACTGTTGAGCCGCCAACACCTCCAGATTCGATTACTGGGCCACCTTTAGTTTGCCAAAGCACTAATGTAAATTATAGTGTAGACACTATTCCTGGATATACTTTTACTTGGACTGTAACTAATGGAACAATAAATTCTGGGCAAGGGTCTTCAACAATAAATGTAAATTGGCCAACTGTTGGAGCAGGAACTGTTTCTGTAATTGCAGTTAGTGATTGTGGATGTCCTTCGGCATTGATTGACACTATTGTTACCATTATTCCAACCCCTCCAGCTGATGCAGGTGCCGACACCAATATTTGTTCAGGTGATACAATCCAAATAGGTGGAGCCCCAACAGGCTCTTTAGGAACTACTTTTTTATGGTCTCCGAATACTAATATTAGTAGTACTACAATTGGAAATCCATTCATTTGGCCAAGCACAACAACCAGCTATATTGTTTCTGTTGATAATGGATCATGTACTACGAATGATACTATTATAGTGACTGTTGGGTCGGCAAGTGTTACTGCTGGGGTTGACACCTCTATATGTTTAGGTGACTCTACACAGCTAAATGCTTCAGGAGGGATTACTTATTCGTGGACACCCTCTACTGGCTTATCTGACACAACTATTGCTAATCCTATTGCTACTCCGATTATAACAACTAATTATATACTCACCGTTGTTGATTCTTTAGGTTGTGTTGGTATAGATACTGTTGTTGTAAACGTTGATATCTTACCAGTTGCAATTATGAGTGCAGATACCTCTGTATGTTTAGGTGATTGTATTCAAATAAATGCTTCAGGAGGGGCTAATTATTTATGGACTCCAGGAGCTACCTTATCAGATTCTTCGATATCAAACCCTATCGCTTGCCCCATGGTTACGACAACTTACTATGTAAATGTTATTAATTCTTCAGCATGCTTTAGTCAAGATAGCTTGGTGGTCACCGTCAATCCAACACCAATTATCACGACTAATAATGATACCGATGTTTGTGATGGAGTATGTGTGCAGTTGAACACTGTTGGTGCAACAGGTTATTTGTGGTCCCCAAGTGCTGGATTATCAAATAGTACAATTACAAACCCTATCGCATGTCCATTAGTCACAACAACATATATAGTGACAGGAACAGATATAAATGGATGTAATAGTAGTGACACGGTAACAATTACTGTTAACCCTTTACCAACAGTTGATGCCGGAAATGATCAAGGAATTTGCGTTGTTGGATCTGCTGTTATAGGAGGAACACCTACAGGCCCTATTGGAGCTACATATGTTTGGAGTCCTTCAGGCACTTTAGATGATAATAGTTTGGCGAATCCAACAGCAACGCCAATAGTTACAACAACTTATACTGTTACTGTTACTGATACAAATGGCTGTGTA
>JAESUI010000175.1 GCA_016763135.1 Flavobacteriales bacterium | reverse complement strand
TTAGATTTTAAATAGTTGGCATTTAAAATTGCTGTTACCGTAGAGGCTTTTAATCCTTCAGTCCCTAACATTTTAATGTAGGCGTAAGAAATCAAACAAACATAAGCACTTCCCCAAGGGGCTGCTGATATTGCTGATATTGCGTGTTCACCACCAGTTTTAATTAGTGGGTTAGAAGGTAAAAAAGGAGTTAGTTGTTTCGCAACACCAATTGGTCCAACTCCTGGTCCGCCACCACCGTGAGGGATTGCAAAAGTTTTATGTAAGTTTAAGTGACAAACATCAGCTCCAATGTTAGCGGGATTAGTTAATCCAACTTGCGCGTTCATGTTGGCTCCATCCATATAAACTTGACCACCATTTGCATGGATAATCTCTGTTAACTCCATAATGCTTTCCTCATATACTCCGTGAGTAGATGGGTAAGTAATCATGGTACACGAAAGGTTGTCTTTGTGTAATTCTGCTTTTTCTTTTAGATCAGCTACATCAATGTTTCCGTATTCATCACATTTGGTAACTACAACTTTCATTCCTGCCATAACAGCACTTGCAGGGTTTGTTCCGTGTGCTGAAGAAGGGATTAGTGCAATATTTCTATGATGATCTCCTCTGCTGTCATGATATGCTTTAATAACTAATAGTCCAGCATATTCTCCTTGAGCACCAGAATTTGGTTGTAGAGAAACTGCATCAAAACCAGTAATTTCAGATAAATCTCTTTCTAAACCAGCTAACATTTCTTGATAACCTTGAGCTTGATCTATTGGTACGAATGGATGAATGTTTGCCCATTCGTCCCATCCTAAAGGAATTAACTCTGAAGCGGCATTTAATTTCATGGTGTAAGAACCTAATGAAATCATAGAGTGCGTTAAAGAAAGATCTTTGTTTTCTAATCTTTTAATGTATCGCATCATTTCTGATTCTGAACGGTACTTATTAAAGATTTCGAACTGTAAAAATTCAGAAGTTCTTTTTAATTCTTCTGGCAAACCATTTACTTCACTTAAATCATTTGCTGTTTCTCCAATTGCTTCAGTAAAAATGGTAACAATGGTTGCAATGTCTTGAATGTTTTCAGTTTCTCCAATACTAATAGAAATTCTATTTTCTGTATAGTTGAAATTAATTTCTCTCTCTAAGGCTAAGGTGTTGATTTTCGCTTTTACATCTGCTTCAACTTCGTAAGTTACGGTATCAAAGAAAGAATCATTTACTCTTTTATATCCTAGAGCATCTAACGATCCTGCTAACTTTCCTGTTAACTCATTAATGTTTCCAGAAATGTTTCTTAACCCTTCAGCACCATGATAAACAGCATACATTCCTGCCATAACAGCTAAAAGTACTTGTGCTGTACAAATGTTAGATGTTGCTTTATCTCTTTTAATGTGTTGTTCCCTTGTTTGTAAAGCCATTCTTAAGGCTCTATTTCCATGAGCATCAACAGAAACTCCAATAATTCTTCCAGGAATAGATCTTTTATAAGCCTCTTTAGTTGCAAAATATGCAGCATGTGGTCCACCATATCCCATTGGCACGCCAAAACGTTGAGTAGTACCAACAACAACATCAGCTCCCCAGCTTCCTGGAGATTGTAATTGAGTTAAACTTAAAAGGTCAGCTGCTACAATAACTAAACTTTCATTAGCATGTGCTCTGTCTGCAAATTCTTTGTAATCAATTATTTGACCAGTAACATCCGGGTATTGAACAATTGCTCCAAAAACAGTTGAGTTAAATTCAAATGTATTGTGATCTCCAATTGTTAATTCTATTCCTAAAGGATTAGATCTTGTTTTTAAAATGTCAATAGTTTGTGGTAAGCATTTTTCAGAAACAAAAAATTGGTTAGCTCCTGCTTTTTTTGCAGCTCGACTTCTACTGTTGTAAGCTAAAATCATAGCTTCAGCAGCAGCAGTTCCTTCATCTAACAAAGAGGAATTAGCTAATGCCATTCCTGTTAAATCGATTACCATTGTTTGGTAATTCAGTAATGCTTCTAATCTTCCTTGAGAAATTTCTGCTTGGTAAGGAGTGTAAGCAGTGTACCAACCCGGATTTTCTAAAATATTTCTTTTAATTACAGATGGTGTAATGGTATTGTTGTATCCTAAACCAATATGAGATTTAAAGACTTTATTCTTTCCTGCCAATGCCTTAATATGATTAAGGTATTCGTATTCAGTCAATGCGTCATCTAAATCAAGCTCTTTACTTAATCTGATTTTATTTGGAATAGTTTCTTCAATTAATTGTTCAATAGAAGAAGCTCCACAAGCTGAAAGCATTTCGTTAATATCATTGTCTCTTGGTCCAATATGACGACTCGAAAATTTATCTACAACCATGTCTGTAATTTTATGTTTATAAAAGGATAACAAAAGTAATGAAATGATAAATATAAACCACACCAAATTCCTAACAGGAAGTATGATTATTTTATCATTTTTAATAAGATAGGAATCCTAAGTTAATGTGGTTTTTTGTGAAAAGTTGAAAGTAGCTTTCATTTTTGCAATTTCTGTAATTAAATTACGGTTCTGTTCAGCACCATTCCCTACAATAATAATATCTGCACCAGCTTTATAAATTTCTTCTGCAGCTTCGGGAGTTCTAATACCCCCACCAATTATTAGCGGCCCGTTTAATGCTGATTTAGCTTTAGTAATCATTTCTTTAGAGATGCATTTTTTTGCGCCACTTCCACCATCAATATAGGTTAGTTTTAATCCTAAATATTCACCGGCTAAAGCAGTGTTAGCCGCAATTTCTGAATTATTGTGAGGAATAGGATTGGTATCACTCACATAAATTGCGGTAGTTGTTGTCCCACAATCAACTAATAAATAGCCTGTAGGAATTACTTCTAAATTGGTCTTTTTGATTAGTGGAGCAGCAGTTACTTGGTGTCCAATTAAGAATTCTGGATTTCTTCCAGAAATTAAAGAAAGAAATAAAATAGCATCTGCATATTCAGAAACTTGATCTGGATTTCCAGGGAAGATAATAATAGGTTTAGTAGAGTTTTCTTTAATTAACCGAGTAGTTTTTTGCATATCACCATGAGTGATAATACTTCCGCCAACAAAAAAATAATCGATATCGGCTTCATTACAAAGTTTAATAGTTCCAATTAATTCTTTAACATTTTGTTTGTCAGGGTCAATTAAAACACCAAACATTTTAATATTACTATTGGTATTCTTTAGTATAGATTGATAGATGTTATTGTTCTTATTCATTGAGGCAAACTTAACTATAAAGTATAAACCAATATATAATCTTCTATTTTTTCGTATTCCATTGGTATTTCTTTGCTGTAATCTTGTAATTCAATTGCTCCAATAAGGTTGTTTTTATTAGATAAAAATTTGGTGATAAACAAATTCTCAACAAAAAGAACTTCCTTTTTTCCATAATATTTATACAAGGCTTCTTTTGCTCCCCAATACAATGTTAAGTGCTCTAAAGAACTAACTTTTTGAAGATCTGTAGGATTTAATAACTTGTGTTTAATACGTTCTACTTTTTTGGATATTTTCTCAATATCAATTCCGCAATGTGATTTTTTATTGAGATTAATTGCTACAAACTCATTGGAATGAGAAATAGATATAAACCAATCGTTATCTAAATGAGGTTTTCCTAAATCATCATAAGTAATGGTTGCATTGTCAAAAAAATCGTTTAATAATATTCGTGTAGCTAGCCATTGTTTTAAACGTTGCTTGTTTTTTGTTTGAGATATGGTTGATTTATCAAACCCAATATTGGTAAGTGTATTTAATAGTTCTTCTTCAGTTTCTATAATTTTCCATACCCCAACTTTTATAGTTTTAGAAACGTTATTTATTTGATAAATGGGCATTTTATAAAAGTTATTAGGTTATTCCTTAACTTTGCAGTCCTTAAAATTATAAAAACTATAACTAATGAGTACAGACGTAGAAAAATTACCTTACAAAGTTAAAGATATATCCCTAGCAGAATGGGGAAGAAAAGAAATAAAAATAGCTGAAGCAGAAATGCCAGGTTTAATGAGTTTAAGAGATGAATTTGGAGATTCTAAACCTTTAGCTGGAGCAAGGATTGAGGTTGTTTGCACATGACTATCCAAACTGCTGTTTTAATTGAAACATTAACTGCTTTAGGTGCTGAGGTTACTTGGTCATCTTGTAATATATTTTCAACACAAGATCAGGCTGCTGCAGCAATTGCTGCAACAGGAGTTCCTGTTTATGCTTGGAAAGGATTAAATGATGAAGATTTTGATTGGTGTATCGATCAAACAATTAAAGGTTTTAAAGATGGTAAAGCATTAAACTTAAATTTAGATGATGGT
>JAESUI010000174.1 GCA_016763135.1 Flavobacteriales bacterium | reverse complement strand
CATAATTAATGCTCACTTTGATTATTGCCAAAGTTTTCGCATTTTTATACTTGATTTTCCTAGCGGAAAATCAGCCACGCACTTAAGCACAAATCATACACAATACCGTTAAACAAGTTTAAAATTCTGCGTTGCACTTGGATTGCTTACCTTTTCGAAAACAACATTTCTAGTTTCGCTATTCGCTCAATCTCAACGTTATTTTTTTCAAGAAAATGTTAGGCTTTGCCTAACAAGTCATTTTCACTAACTTCGCAGCATGGAAAAAGAAAACATCATATTTGGCGTGCGACCAGTTATTGAAGCGATAAATGCTGGTAAAGAAATAGACAAGCTTTACATTCAAAGAGATATTAAAGGAAGTGGTCTTACCGAATTACGTAATGCTGTAAAAAAAGCTAAGATTGCTTTTTCTCATGTTCCTATTCAAAAAATAAACAGACATACTTCAGGTAACCATCAAGGAGTATTAGCGTTTATTTCTCCTATTGAACTTACTGATATTGAAACGTTGATTCCAACCCTTTTTGAAGAAGGAAAAACACCATTAATTTTGCTATTAGATAAATTAACTGATGTTAGAAATTTTGGAGCTATTGCCAGAACTGCTGAGTGTGCTGGAGTTCATGCTATCGTAGTTCCTAAAAGAGAATCGGCTCAAATAAATGCTGATGCTATAAAAACTTCTGCTGGAGCATTGCATACAATTCCTGTTTGTAAAGTAGATAACTTAACCGATACCGCTATGTTTTTACAAGCAAGTGGCATAAGAATAGTTAGCTGCACAGAAAAAACAGAACAATCTATTTATGATGTTGATTACAGTTCGCCAACAGCTATTGTGATGGGTAGCGAAGACCTAGGTGTTTCTAATCAAATACTTAGACTTAGTGATGATAAGGCTAAAATACCAATGGCTGGGGAAATTTCTTCTCTAAATGTATCTGTGGCAGCCGGAATAATTTTATACGAAGCTGTAAAACAAAGGAAATAATCTTTTACAACTTACTCTTTACCACTTGTTCAAAAGGAATATTATCTATTTTACTTTCTAACCAAGAAATAAAATCAAAATATTTATTGGCTGTTTGCTCATAAGGATCTTTTAAAACTTCTGTTAATTCCTTTTTAAAATCTACATACTTAGCATGTAAGTCATCCGTATTCTTATTCTTTAATAGTTTCCTGAACTCTTTCAGAAAAACTGCTTCAAACATATAGTTTTTTTGGTTTTTGGCTACCGAACGCTTAGTAGATTTAATTGTATAATCCAACAAATCATAATTACCCAATTCAAAATGTATAACTAGGTTTACTAATTTCGCAAAATTGTAGACATCTTCACGCAACCCTGAGATACTATCATTTAAAACAAGATTTATATATTTTAATGCATTCTTATAATCACCACCACCAAAATATGCTCTTGATATGTTGTAATAAAAATTCATTACCTCCTCATTGTTAATCTTATCATCATACTTTTCTATTCCTTTTATTATTTTAGGAATTACTTCTTCGCTTGCCTTCTTAAAATCTCCCCTATCAATACAAAGTAACAACTCTGCATTGTGTGGAAAAGTAAATAAGATTAGTTGAACATCAATACTTTCAAATCCAACCTTATTAATTAGGCCTTTCATTTTTTCTATCAAAGCATAACAACTATCCCAATCATTATAATCCATATAAGCAAAGGTTACGTTATTCAATGCTTTAACATAACGCTTTGGTAGTTCTCGCATTATCATAGGATTGTTTTCCATGATAGTAACCACCTTTCTAAAATTAGTATAAGATTCATCTAAATTCCTCTCAGTTGTTGCACACAGTCCTTTTATGTAATAACAAGCCGTTGCAGCTTTTGTACTTAAAGCAGTATTTTTTCCTTTTATTAAATGATGGTTGGCAATTTCATCTACTATTACTTGGTCAGCGTCATTTCTAGTATACCCGCCAGTTCTGAAAGAATAATTAATTTTAGAATATAACATTTGGTACTCTGCTAAATTTCTTAGCTTCTCCAAACATTCACTTTCTTCTTCAACTAATTTATTTAAATCTTTACCAAATTCGCCTCTTGAATATTCTTCTTCTACCAATGTTTTTTCCCAATCAATAAGATCAAGTAAAAAATAGTACTTCTCATAATCGTAAGCTATTTTTTTAGCCTTCCTAATTATTTTACTGCACTCTTTATACAAAGCTTTATTAAATAGCAATTCAATATTACGAATCTGTTCTTGCAATATTGCTGCAGCTGATTTATCTGCATAGAACCCTCTTAGGCTTTTAAGAATAAGATTATATAAATGGTTCTTTTCTGAGGGTAAATGATTAATAAAGGTTTCTTTAGAAAATTTATTTTTTAACGCTGGCTCATCATAATCATCCTGACACTCTATAGCATCAAAGAGTTTCATGTAATTCTTTTCACCAGACTGCAATGATGATGACAATTTGAAATATCTCTTCTCAGATTTTGAAAGAGATTTTACAAGCTGAAAAAGCTCTGTAGAAGGTTTCATAGAAATACAAGCGTTAAGTAAAATTGTGCAGTCATAAAAGTAATTAAAAATAACTCTTCAAAACCAATTATTACAGAATAGGATTACAAGATTAACTTTAGGTGCTATATCATTTCATTAACGGTAGTTCTTATGGTTTTAAGTATTTTTATATTCTCGTTACTATTTATCTATGAAAAAGTATTTACTATTAATTTCAATTGCACTGATTAGCTTTTATTGTCAAAGTCAGAAAAACACACCTAACAACAAAGCTTTAAATAGCAGAAGCGATACTATCGATGTGTTAGACTACCAAATTAATTTGGACATGACTGATATCGGCAATCAATTAATTAAAGGTAATTGTGTGGTAACATTTACGCCTAAAATTAATGGTGTAACTTTTATCGATTTAGACTTACAAGAACTTCTAATTGATTCGATTACTTCATCGGGAAGCATACTTACTTTTTCATATAATGACACACTAATTAACATTACACTACCCGCAACGCTAAACACAACTGACACATCAAGTGTAACTGTTTACTATAATGGCAGCCCACAAAAAGATCCTTCAACATGGGGGGGCTTCTATTTTCAATCTGGATATGCATTTAATTTAGGTGTTGGTTTTCAAGATAGTCCACACAATTATGGACGAATCTGGTTCCCTTGTTTCGATAATTTTGTTGAAAAATCTACTTACGAATTTAACATTATTACAGGGCAAGGAAAAAAAGCACATTGTAATGGTGCTCTAATGAATGAAACCATAATTACTGGAGATACGATTGTGAGAAAGTGGGTGATGAATGAAGAAATCCCTACTTATTTAGCATGTGTAGCTGTTGCTGATTACGAAACAGTATATATGACATTTAACGGAATAAACGGACCTATTCCTGTTGAACTAGTTGGAGTTGAAGCTGACACTGCAAACATGAAAAACTCATTCGTCAATCTTAATAATGCTTTAGATGCTTATGAAGATGGTTATGGCCCCTACCTATGGAATAAGATTGGATTTTCTTTGGTTCCGTTTAATGCAGGCGCCATGGAACATGCTACCAATATAGCTTACCCAAGGTCAGCTGCAACTGGAAGTTTAGCCAATGAAACATTAATGGCTCATGAGTTTTCTCATCATTGGTGGGGAGACTTAGTGACCTGCGAAACTGCTGAAGATATGTGGATTAATGAAGGAATGGCTGTTTATTCTGAACATTTATTTTTAGAAAAAGTTTATGGTTATGCTACTTCATTAGCTGAAATAAAAGACAACCATAAATCTGTTTTACAGTTTGCGCATATTGATGAAGGAGGATTTAGAGCAATTTCTGGAATACCACATGAATACACTTATGGTGATCATGTTTATAAAAAGGGTGCTTCCGTAGCTCATAACATGAGAGCTTATTTAGGCGACTCTTTATTCTTTGTTGGATTAAAATCTATTACAAATACTTACAAATTCAAAAACATCAATTCATCTCAGTTTAGAGATGAGCTAACAAGTTCTACTGGAATTAATATGACAAACTTTTTTAATGACTGGGTATTTTCTCCAGGGTTTTCTCATTTTGATATTGACTCTGTAAATATTACACCTAATGGACCTGATTTTGATATAACAATCGATGTCCAACAAAAACTTAGAGGGACTTCAACTTTCCATACAGGAACACCTTTAGAAATTACTTTTTATGATAACAACTGGAACATGCATAAAGATACTATCATTGCTTCTGGACAGTATTCTACAAGCAATGTAACTATTCCGTTTATCCCTACAGTATACATCCTAAATGAATCTAATCGATTAAACCAGGCTAGAACTGACAACCAAATTATTGCAAATAGTACATTCATAAACAATAATTTAAATCTTGCATTGGTTTCTAATCTTAGTATAACTTCTATTGTCGATTCTGCTTTATTGCAATTTGAACATCACTGGGTTGCACCTGACACTATCAAAAACAATGTAAATAATTATAGGATTTCAACAAGCAGGTATTGGAGTATTGACGGAATCTTACCTTCTACCCTTAACTCTTCATTTAAATTATTTTTTGATGGAAGAGCTTCTCAAGGATTTTTAGATTTTGACTTAGTACCTGTAAATGGTGATAGCTTAATTCTAGTGTATAGAGAAAGCCCTATATCCGATTGGCAAGAATATCCTTATTACACAAAAACAACCATAAGCCAATCATTAGCTTATGGATGGGTAACTATAGATAGTTTATTATTAGGAGAATACACTTTTGCCAACAGTGCTTCTGCAATAGGAATTGAAGAAGAGCAAAAAACAACTAATGAT
>JAESUI010000173.1 GCA_016763135.1 Flavobacteriales bacterium | reverse complement strand
TGCTTTTTGTAATTTAAACTCATATTCTAATGACTCTTGCTCTTGTTTTAATTTACTCTCAATAGCTGTTTTAATAGTAGTAGGTAATGTAATATCCCTTACTAATATTTCATTCAATTGAATGAATTGCTTGTCTAAAATCTTTTTCGTTTCTTCATAAATTTCAGTTTGAATCGCATCTCTTTTAGTAGAATAAATTTCTTCAGGAGTATAACGACCAATAACACTTCTAACAGCAGAACGTATCGCAGGAATAACTACTCGTTGCACATAAGTTTGACCTTTTTCTTGGTGCAGCTTAGGTAATGTTTTAAAATCTGGTTGGTACCATGCAGAAACTTCGACAGAAATTTCTAATCCATTAGAGGAAAGTACCGCCATTTTCTCCATTATCTCTTGTTGTCTTACTTCGTATACAATTAAGTTATTCCATGGAGCAATAAAATGAACCCCTTCCGAATAAGTATTTTCAGTATCTATACCATTAGAAAGACGGAACAATACTCCTCCTTGCCCTCCATCAATTATTTTGAAACTTTTAAACATTACAATAAAAAATATGATTCCAATAACTACTGTAATAATTATTTTTTTCCCGTTTTTTGGAAACTCGGGCATGTCCATTTGTTGATATTCAGCCATTTTACTTAGTTTTTAATTTTTATCAAAACTATTAAATCTAATTGGATTAATGAGAATAAATTTTTACTGTCAATTTAACATAATATTAGAAGTTATACTGCCATTTCTTCTGAAATAAGCCTATAAATTCAAATGGATTGGATTTTGATGGACTTTAAGTGAACTAAAACTTAGATGTTATGAACTTAAATAATTTCACAATCAAATCGCAAGAAGCAGTTCAGAAAGCACAACAAATAGCTACTGGAATGCAGCAACAGTCTATTGAGACTGGGCATATATTAAAAGGCATATTGGAAGTTGACGAAAATGTAACTTCATTTATCTTACAAAAATTAGGCGTTAACCTTAATATATTTAAACAAGCATTAGATAAAATTGTAGAATCCTATCCTAAAGTTACTGGTGGAGATCAATACTTATCTCAAAATGCAAATAAAGCTTTACAAAAAGCATCCTCTCTTTTAAAAGAGTTTAAAGATGAGTATGTTTCTATCGAACATCTTTTACTTGGCTTACTGAGTACAGGAGATACCATTTCTCAGTTAATGAAAGATAATGGTGTAAAAGAGAAAGATATGAAAGCTGCCATCCAAGAATTGAGAAAAGGCAGTAATGTAACTTCACAAAGTCAAGAAGAGCAATACAACGCATTGAAGAAATATGCTAAAAATTTAAACGAGTTAGCAGCAGCAAATAAATTGGATCCTGTAATTGGTAGAGACGAGGAAATACGTAGAGTATTACAAATCTTATCACGGAGAACAAAAAACAATCCTATTTTAATTGGTGAACCAGGTGTAGGTAAAACAGCAATTGCTGAAGGATTAGCTCATCGAATTATTGCAGGAGATGTTCCTGAAAACTTAAAAGATAAAATAATTTTCTCTTTAGATATGGGTTCTTTAATTGCTGGAGCAAAATACAAAGGAGAGTTTGAAGAGCGGTTAAAAGCTGTAGTAAAAGAGGTGACAGATGCTGAAGGAGATATTGTATTGTTTATTGATGAAATACACACCTTAGTTGGTGCTGGAGGTGGAGATGGTGCAATGGATGCTGCTAACATTTTAAAACCAGCTTTAGCAAGAGGTGAATTAAAAGCAATTGGTGCAACGACCTTGAATGAATATCAAAAATTCTTTGAAAAAGACAAGGCCTTAGAAAGACGTTTTCAGAAAGTAATAATTGATGAACCAACTACCGAAGATGCTATTTCCATTTTAAGAGGAATTAAAGAAAAGTACGAGAATCACCATAAAGTACAGATTAAAGATTCTGCTATTATTGCAGCTGTTGAACTTTCTCAACGATATATCTCTGACCGTTTTTTACCAGACAAGGCCATTGATTTAATTGATGAGGCTGCTGCTAAATTACGTATGGAAATTAACTCTAAACCAGAGGTGCTAGATGAGGTTGAACGTAAAATAATGCAGCTAGAAATTGAGCGCGAAGCTATTAAGAGAGAAAAGGATACAAAGAAACTTTCTAAAATAAAAGAAGACCTAGCTAACCTCAACGAAGAAAAAAACAGTTTAAGTGCCAAATGGCAAGCTGAAAAGGATGTTGTTGAAGGCATTCAGAAAGCAAAAGAAAAGTTAGAGAATTTAAAATACGAAGCTGAACAAGCTGAACGCGCTGGAGATTTTGGTAAGGTTGCTGAGATCCGTTATGGAAAAACTAAAGAGGCTGAAGAACAATTAGAAAATTTCAAAGCTGATTTAGCAGAAATTCAAGCAACTTCTAAAATGATTAAAGAAGAAGTTACCGTAGAGGAGATTGCTGATGTTGTTTCTAAATGGACGGGAATCCCTGTAACAAAGATGATAGAAAGTGAACGAGAAAAATTACTTCGTTTAGAAGAAGAATTACACAAAAGGGTTGTTGGACAGGAAGAAGCAATAACAGCTGTTGCAGATGCAGTAAGAAGAAGCAGAGCAGGGTTACAAGATGAAAAGCGACCAATTGGTTCATTTATCTTTTTAGGAACTACTGGGGTGGGTAAAACAGAGTTAGCCAAAACATTAAGTGAATTTTTGTTTAGTGATGAAAACGCAATGACTAGAATTGATATGAGTGAATATCAGGAAAAGCATTCTGTTTCTCGATTATTAGGAGCTCCTCCAGGATATGTTGGTTATGATGAAGGTGGGCAACTCACAGAAGCCGTTAGAAGAAAACCTTATTCAGTTATTTTATTAGATGAGATTGAAAAAGCACATCCTGACGTTTTTAATATCTTATTGCAAGTGCTAGATGATGGAAGGTTAACTGATAACAAAGGTAGAGTTGTAAACTTTAAAAACACCATTATCATTATGACTTCCAACTTAGGTTCTCATATTATACAAGAAAATTTTGAAAACTTAAACGATAAAAACAGAGATAATATAATTGAAAAAACGAAAGAAGAAGTGTTTAGTTTGTTAAAGAAAACTATTCGACCAGAATTGTTAAACAGAATTGACGAGACAATAATGTTTACTCCTTTAACGAAAAATGATATTCACCAAATTGTCGAACTTCAATTAAAAGCTCTTGCTAAAATGTTAACGAAGAATGACATCAAACTAGAATTTACTGCTAAAGCCGTAGATAAAATTGCTGAATTGGGTTACGACCCTCAATTTGGAGCTAGACCAGTTAAAAGAGTGCTTCAGAAGAAAGTATTGAACGAACTTTCTAAAGAAATTTTAGAAGGAACAGTTAAAGCAGATTCTAACATTTTATTAGATGAAGCAAATGGTGAATTTGTGTTTAGAAATCAAACCGAAAAAGTAGTTTAACAATCAATAGATAATCCATCATGAGCTATCTGAATAAAATCAGGTAGCTCTTATGCACCTCATTGTGTTTTCCTAAATAATGACTAATGTGTGTTAAGTTATTAATCAACAGTTTTTAAAGAGCAATTATTACAACCTAGCAATTCTATACTATCTATTGAATTTTTAGAATTGCTATTGTGTACAGTACAATGAATTAATGTTTTTTTTAATTGTTCTTGATAGACTTTACACTTTTGATGGATACTCACTTGTTGCACTACTAATTTGTCTGTTGATGCTGAAAAATCTATCTTTTTTAGTAGTTTAAGTAAATCTGCATTTTGTTGCATTAAATTTTTTGTAAAATTTATCAGTTCATCATCTGAAAAAAAATCACTTTTCATATTCGTCAAACTATCAGATGTTATTAACATGGTAACAAGATTGTCTAGGTCTTGTTTTTCTAACCGAATAATAAATGGGGTCATAATTAATTATATTTGTACATTAGTAGAAAGGTTTGGTAATTTATTTTCAATAAATGTAATCTATTTTCATTTAATGCAAATGAAAATTTATATTTTTTATTGAACAAAGGCTTTTTTAAGCATTAACACATAGGTGTTTATATGTAAACTAATGGAAATATCATATAAAATGTCAAACGAAAGTTTATTAAAAAAAATAAAAAAAGCCAGAATATTAAAAGAATTGAAACAAAAAGATATTGCAAAAAAACTCAATGTTTCAATTCCCACTTACTCTAGGTTTGAAAGGGGTATTACCAAAACCGATTACAATTTAATAAAAGAGGTTTGCTCTATATTAGATCTTGATTTTTATAGTCTAGAAAATGATGATGTTGACATTTTTAGCGAAGATGGTATCACTTATGACACAAAAACAAGTTTAGAAATAAGCTCCCAACTAAAAACTCTAATTATTCTTTTAGAAAAACAACAGCAAACAAATGCCATAATCTTAAAAAATTTAAAATCCTTCACATCAAAAAAATCTTAAAAATTAAGGTTCTTTAAATATCAAGGACTAAACCATCATGAGCTATTTGAATAAAATCGGGTAGCTCTTTTTGCACCTCATCATGCTTTCCTAGGTAATGGCTAATGTGTGTTAAGTAAGCTTTTTTAGGTTTCAATTTTTCTAATAACTCTATTGCTTCAGATAGTTTGAAATGAGAAATATGTTCGGTTTTTCTTAATGCATTAATTACAATTATTTCAGAACCTTTAATTTTCTCCAATTCCTCCTCCTCTATCCTATTCGCATCAGTAATGTATGTAAAGTTATTTACTCTAAAAGCTTTAACAGGCATTTTATAGTGCCAAACATTTATTGGTTGTAATTCAACCTCTCCAACATTAAAAATAGCATCATCAATAGTGTGCAACTTTAAATTAGGAACACCTGGATATTTAAAATCTGCAAACGCATAATGAAATTCTCTAATTAAAGCTGTTTGTGTTTCAGGTGTTGCATAGATATCCATATCCATTTTTTGCTTAAAATTATAAGCCCGTACATCGTCTAATCCTGCAATATGATCTTTATGTTCATGAGTAAAAACAACAGCATCTAATTGCTGTACATTTTCTCTTAACATTTGTTGTCTGAAATCTGGACCAGTATCAATTACAATTACTTTTCCTTTATCTTCTATTAAAATAGAAGTTCTGAGTCGTTTATCTTTTTCATTTTCCGATAAACATACCTTACAATCGCATGCAATAACTGGTACGCCTTGTGATGTTCCGGTTCCTAAAAAAGTAATTTTCATAAAGCAGTTTATACTTTAACGGCAAAAAGATCTTGAATTATTTTTAAGGTATAATCTATTTCCTCTTTAGTATTGTACTTACTAAATGAAAACCTTAAAGAAGGTTTTTCCATATCTACACCAATATTTTTTAACACATGTGAACCTACATTACTTCCCGATGAACAAGCACTTCCTCCAGAAACAGCAATTCCTTCAATATCAAAATTATAGAGCAACATTTCATCCATATCTGTATTAGGGAATTGAACATTTAAAACGGTGTATAAACTATCTCCTTTGGGATCACCATTAAATTGAATGGTTGGAATAATTGACTCCAATTGCTCAATCATATAGGTTTTTAATCCTTGTATATGTTTTTGATGTGCTTCCATATCACGATGGGCAACTTCCATTGCTTTGGTCAATCCCACAATCCCAATAATGTTTTCTGTTCCGGCTCTAACGTTTCTCTCCTGTGCACCTCCAGTAATAATAGGTTTAATTTGTATGTTTTCATTAATATATAGAAATCCTACCCCTTTTGGTCCGTGAAACTTATGAGCTGAACACGTAAGGAAATCAATTCCTAACTTGCGTACATCAAATTTATAATGACACATTGTTTGCACCGTATCAGAATGAAAATAAGCTCCATAAGATTTACAGATATCTGCCACTCTTTTTAAGGGTAACCTATTACTAATCTCATTGTTTCCGTGCATTAGCGAAACCAATGTTTTCTTGTCTTTATTTTCTGCTAATAATCTTTCTAAACTAGCAATATCAACATATCCTTTTTCATCAAACGAAACAAAACTTACTTTAATATTGTGTTTTTTTCCGACTAATTCTGCGGTATCTATAACTGCATGGTGTTCTATTTTTGATGTGATAATATGGTTCACTCCCAAATCATCAACCGCACCTCTTAATGCTAAATTATCAGCTTCTGTTCCTCCTCCTGTAAAAACAATTTCTCCTGGAGCTGCATTAATAAATCCTGCCACTTTCTTTCTTGCTTTTTCTATAATTGCTCTACTGCTTCGTCCAAACGAGTGAACAGATGATGGGTTCCCAAAATTATTTTGCATAATAGGAATAATTGCATCAATTACTTCTTGATCCATTGCTGTTGTAGCCGCATTATCTAAATAAACTTTCATGTTCAATCTTGTTTTAAAAATGCAAAAGAATAAAAATTTTCTTTAAATTTCACCTTCTAAGTAACACTATTAAAGGATTCCTAAATAATTAGATTAACTCTTTTATCTCACTAATAACCTTATTCGCTAATGCATCAGCCGTTTCCATTGTTTTACTTTCCGAATAAATTCTAATAATTGGTTCTGTATTCGATTTCCTTAAATGAACCCACTCTTCAGCAAAATTAATTTTAACCCCATCAATATCGTTCACATCTTCATTACTATACTTTTCTTTCATCTTCAATAATATATCATCCACATCAATTTCTGGTGTTAATTGTATCTTATTTTTTGAAATATAATAATTAGGATAAGTTGCTCTTAGCTCAACACAAGAATCAATTCCTGAAGTTGCAAAATGCGATAAAAACAACGCAATCCCAACTAAAGAATCTCTTCCATAATGCGATGCAGGGTAAATAACTCCTCCATTTCCCTCTCCACCAATGACCGCCTTTTTCTCTTTCATCATATTTACGACATTCACCTCTCCAACTGCAGAAGCGAAATATTCTCCTCCATGTTTCTCGGTAACATCTCTCAATGCTCTAGTAGATGATAAATTAGAAACCGTATTTCCTTTGGTGTGTTTTAGCACAT